>NZ_JBJFZS010000011.1:0-185497 GCF_045032595.1 Ornithinimicrobium jinqii | reverse complement strand
CGCACCTAAGGTGTACGCGAGGAATGAGCATATCCACCCCCCCCCCCCCCCCCCGCCGCTCAGATCGTGACGGTGCCGTCCGGGGTCTGGAAGGTCACCTCGTGGAGCCGGGGCTCGTCGTCCTCGGCGAACCCGAACTCCACCTCCGACTCGAACGCTCCCTCGGGGGCATCGAGCAGGCCCAGCCAGGCGCGCACGACGGGCGGCTCGCCGCCGATCGTCAGCCCGCGCAGACGCGTGCCGCTGTCGTCCAGGCGGGAGGGGTGGTGCTCCGGCGCCGAGTCCCACCTGATGAAGAACGGCAGGTTGCCGTGGTCGATGACGTTCTTGACGCCGAGCTGGCGCCACTTCAGGTCGATGCCCTCCGGGGTCTGACGGTGGCCGTCCACGGCGGCCCGGCCGAGCCGCTCCTCCACGGGCGCCAGGTCGTCCACGGTCACGACCCAGGCCATCCAGCCGCCCCCGGTCTGCGAGCGGGACCGGACGGCCTGACCGAACGGGGCCTTGTCCGAGGATGGGTGGTCGAGGCACCCGACGACCTCGACGTAGCGGTTCTCCGCCAGCGGCAGGATGATGTTGCGGGTCCCGAAGCGGGGATGGATCCCTCCGTCGAACGGGCTGACCGCCAGCTGCTCCCCCAAGCGCTGCGCCGTGGCCTGCAGGCCCTCCGGGCCCGCGGCATAACTCACGTGGTCGATACGCATGGCGTCATCGTGACACACGCGGGATCAGCCCCCGACAGGGCCCTGCCCGCGCTGCCGCACGGCCTCGTAGACGATGATCGCCGCCGACGTCGCGACGTTGAGGGAGTTGACCCGACCGACCATCGGGATGCGCACCCGGTGGTCGGCGGCAGCCAGCGCCGCGTCGGTCAGCCCGGTCTTCTCGGCCCCCACCGCGACGGCCACCGGGCCCCGGTAGTCCACCTCCGTGTGCGCCCTCTCCGTGTCCGGGGTCGCCGCCACGAGAGGTATGCCGTGCGCGCGCAGCCAGGCCAGGACCGTGCCCGTGCTGTCGCTGGCCACGGGGACGGAGAAGACCGTGCCCTTGGACGCGCGCACGGTGTTGGGGTTGCCCCAGTCGGTGACGGGGTCGGCCGCGACGACGGCGTCAAGGCCGGCGGCGTCGGCCGTGCGGAGGATGGCCCCGAGGTTGCCCGGCTTCTCCACGCCCTCGCAGACGAGGACGAGCGCGTCGTCGGGCAGGTCGAGGTCGGCGCAGCGCCGGTCGACGGCGTCCACGACCGCCAGGACGCCGTCCGGACCTTCCCGGTAGGCCGTCTTCTCGAAGGCCGCGCGCGACAGCTGCACGAGGTCGGCGCCCAGCTCGCCCACCCGTTCGACCACCCCGACCGTCAGCGCCTCCTGGCCCATCAGCTCGGGGCAGAAGAAGAGCGAGCGCGGGACCACCCCCGCGTCCAGGGCGAGCTGCAGCTCCTCATACCCCTCGACGAGGGTGAGCCCCTCCTGCTCCCGGGCGCGACGGCGACGCAGCCCGGCGACCGCCCTGAGGCGCGGGTTGGCCGGGGAGGTGATCAGCAGCGGGTCGCGCACCCGGTCAGGCGAGCTCGTCGAGGACCTGCTCGAGCGCGTCGACGAGACCGTCCTCCTCGACGGCGCCGGTGACGATGTCGGCGGCCGCGATGACCTCCGTCGGCGCCTGACCCATCGCATAGCTGCGCGCCGCCCAGACCAGCATCTCCACGTCGTTGCGCTGGTCGCCGACGGCGACGGTGCGGTGCGGCTCGACGCCCAGGCGCCGCCGGACCTGCTCGAGCGCGGAGGCCTTGGAGACGCCCTCCGGCGCGAGGTCGAGCCAGGCGCTGTAGCCCACGGCGTAGCTCACGCCGTGCAGACCCATCCGCTCGACCAGCTCGCTGAACTCCTCCGACGTCGAGCTCGGGTCGCGGAAGGTGACGCGGGTGACGGGGTCGGCGAGCAGCTCCTCCATCGAGACCACGATCTCCTCGCCCCACAGCTCACCGGCCGGGAACGGCGTGCTCACCTTGAAGCCGACGCCGATCTCCTCCACGGCGACGAGCGCGTTCGGCAGCTCGCGGTGCACCAGCGAGACCGCCGGCGCAGGGTCGAAGGTGACGACGTCGTCCAACCGGTAGCCGCCCTCGGCGGCCGGGTCGACCGAGATCGTGACCGCGCCGTTGGAGCAGACCGCCGGCCGGTCCGGGGTGAGCAGCCCCAGCTGCTCCATGACCGGCAACGCCGCGACCACCGAGCGGCCCGTCGCGACGACCACGCTCACGTGCGGCAGGTCGTCCAGGGCCCGGACCGCCGCGACCACGCGCTCCGAGAGGTGCCCGTCGTGGTGCAGCACCGTGCCGTCCACGTCGAGCGCCACGAGCAGCGCGGTGTCGCGCACGGGGTGCCGGTGCGCATCGGTCACGTTCTCGATGGTGCTCACACCGGCACCCTAGCGACACTCACCCCCGGGCGACACTCACCCCTTGAGCGTCAGGGCGCGCCGCCAGCTCAGGCTCCCGGACGTGTGCAGCAGGGAGCGCTGGTAGAGGCGCGCGCCCAGGGCGATGGTCAGGAAGCAGAAGGCCAGGACCAGCACCAGCGCCAGGGCGGGCTCCCACCAGAGCGTCTCGCCCTCCAGCACCCGCATGGGCATCAGGATCGTGGACATGATCGGCACGAACGAGGCGATCTCGCGCCAGACGCCCTGCAGGCTGATGCCCACGATGAAGACGACGACCAGCAGCATCGTCAGCGGCATCGTCGTCGACTGCAGGTCCTCGTTGCGGGAGGCGAGGGACCCGGCGGCCGCCCAGATGCACGACAGCGCGAGGAAGCCGAGGACGAAGAACGGGATGTACCAGGCGATGCCCGCGGCCAGGCCGGGCAGCGCGACGTCGTAGTCCGTGAACGTCAGCCCGACCAGCCCCGCCGAGACGATGAGGACCAGCTGCCCGAGCGCCAGGACCGTGTTGCCCAGCACCTTGCCGATCAGGAGCGAGCGCACCGGGATCGCTGCCGCGAGGATCTCGACGAGGCGCGACTGCTTCTCCTCGACGACGCTCTGGGCGATCTGCATCCCGAAGAGCAGCGAGGCCATGTAGAACAGCAGCGCGAAGACGAACCCCAGGATGAAGGCCATGAAGCCGTCCGAGCTGTCCTCGGTCGCCGTCAGGTCACGGGTGGTCAGGACGCTGCCGGACATCAGCGAGGGCAGGTCGGTCCCGGCCGCCTCGGCGTTGCGGGCCAGCGCGTCCTGACGCACGACGTCGCCCAGCACCAGCTGCAGGTCGCTGAAGGTCGGGCCCTCGTCGACGACCTCCCAGCCGTCGTCGGTCTGGATCAGGCCGTAGTCGACCTCCCCGGTCCGGGCAGCGTCCTCGACCGCCGCGGCGTCGCCCAGCTCGACCGCGGTGAGCTCGGCGCCGGGGTCACCCGCCTTGACGGCCTGGTCGGCCATCGCCACGACGCGGGTCCCCTCCGCGCCCTCGACACCGAGCTTGTAGGACATCCCCCCGCCGCCGAGGAAGCCCTGCAGCAGGATCGCCAAGAGCAGGAAGACCAGCGTGAATCCGGTCGACATCAAGAAGTTGCGGTCGCGCAGCCGTACCTGGATCTCGCGGGCGGCCACGATCGCCCACGTGGCCCCGGTGCTTCTCCCCGGGCTCGGCGTGCTCACGCCACCCCCGCTCGTCCCCGCACCGACGGTTCTCTCCGTGCTGAGCGTGCTCATGCCGCCACCTCCCGGTAGATCTCGGACAGGGTCGGGCGGATCCGGCTGAACTCCCGGACACCGCCGCGGGCCACCGCGTCGACGAGCAGGCGCTCGGCGACCGCCTCGTCGTCGGGCTCGAGGAGCACGCTGGGCCCGTCGAGGTCGACGACCCGCACGCCGGGCACGCCGCGCACCCAGCCGACGTCGCCGGTGGCGGTCAGCCGGTAGCGCAGCGGGGCCCCGGCCCGCAGGTCCTCGGAGGTGCCGTTGGCGACCAGCCGCCCCTCGTGCAGGACGACGATCCCGTCGCACAGCCGGTCGACGAGCTCGAGCTGGTGGGAGCTGAACAGCACCGGCACCCCCTGCGCCGTGTGCTCCCGCAGCAGCTCGCTCATCTGGTCGACCGCTGCCGGGTCGAGCCCGGAGAACGGCTCGTCGAGGATGAGCGCGACCGGGTGCCCGAGCACGGCGGCGATGATCTGCGCCCGCTGCTGGTTGCCGAGCGAGAGGGTCTCGACCTTGTCGGTCGTCCGCTCCCCCAGCCCGAAGCGCTCGAGCAGCTCGGTCGCCCGGGTCCTCGCCGCCTGCGCGCTCATCCCGTGGAGCTGGCCGAGGTAGACGAGCTGCCCCAGCACCGGCTGCTTGGGGTAGAGCCCGCGCTCCTCGGGCATGTAGCCGAACCGGCTGCGCACCTCGCGCGTGGTCGGCTCCCCGTCCCACCGCACCTCGCCCTCGGTCGGCGCGAGCACCCCCATGATCATCCGCATCGTGGTCGTCTTGCCGGCGCCGTTGCCGCCCACGAAGCCGACCATCCGGCCCGGGGGCACCTCGAAGGTGACGTCGTCGACGGCGAGCGTGTCCCCATACCTGCGGGTCAGGTGCTGCAGCTGGAGCATCTGGTCCTCCCTCGTCCGGTGTCCGTGTGCTTCCACGCTAGGCCCGCGCACCGACGGGGGCATCGGCCGCCGGGGTGAGATCACCGCTCCGCCGTGAGGAGGAGGGTGGGCTCAGGTCCCGGGCGCGACCAGGCCCGCGTCGTAGGCGGCGATCACGGCCTGCACCCGGTCGCGGACGCCCAGCTTGGCGAGCACGTTGGAGACGTGGGTCTTGACTGTCGCCTCGCTGACGAACACGTCGCGGGCGATCTCGGCGTTGGACAGCCCGTGCGCCACGAGCACCAGGACCTCGCGCTCGCGCGCCGTCAGCCGGGGCAGGGGTATGCCGTCGCCGTGCGCCCCGGGCGCGCCCGTCACCGGGCCCCGCCGCATCCGGCTGATGACGCGCATGGTCACCTCGGGCGCCAGCAGCGCATGGCCCTCGGCCACGCTGCGGACGGCGTCGACGAGCTCCTGCGGGTCGGCGTTCTTGAGCAGGAACCCGCTGGCCCCGGCGTCGAGCGCGTCGAAGAGGTAGTCGTCGCGGTCGAAGGTGGTGAGCATGATGACCCGCACGTCGTCGTGGGCGGCGACGATCCGGCGGGTCGCCTCGATCCCGTCGAGGACCGGCATCTGCACGTCCATGAGCACGACGTCCGGGCGCAGCTCGGGCACGGCGTCCACGGCCCGCTGGCCGTCGGTGACCTGCCCCACGACGTGCAGGTCGTCCTCGACCGAGAGGATCATCGCGAAGCCCTGCAGCAGCAGCGGCTGGTCGTCCACGAGCAGGACGCGCACCGGGCGGCCGGGGGCCGGGCTCACGTGCGCACGGCCTGGGGCTCGTCCGTCGCTGCGGCCACCGGCGACCCCGGCCGTGCGGTCACCGGGTCGGACGATCTGGCCCGGCCCTCGAGCGGGAACCACACGCGCACCCGCCAGCCCCGCGTGCCGTGCCGGGGACCGACCTCCACGCCGCCGCCGAGGTGGTGGGCGCGCTCGCCCATCCCCAGCAGCCCCAGCCCGGTGCCGGAGGTGCCGGCCCGGGGCGTGCCGTCGTCGACGACCTCCACCTCGAGCCGGTCGTCGTCCTCGTCGACCCGCACGACGGCGCGCGCGTGCCGGGCGGTGGAGTGCTGGTGCACGTTGGCCAGGGCCTCCTGGACGACGCGGTAGGCGGAGAGCTGCACCGGCGGCGGCACCCGGTCGGCCGCGCCGGCGTGGGACTCCACGACGGCCACGTCGACCGAGCAGACCGGGGTGCTGGACTGCTCGGCGAGGGCCGGCAGGTCGGCCAGCGTCGGCTGGGGGCTGCGGTCCGTGGCGGACCGCGGCCCGTCGACGTCACCCTCCACGTCGTCGCTGCGCAGGGTGCCGAGCAGGGCGCGCATCTGGCCGACCGCGTCGCGGGAGGAACGCTCGACCGCGGCGAGGGAGTCGCGGGCGGCGTCGGGGTCGCGGTCCATCACCCTCCGGGCGGCGCTGGCCTGGACGCCCATGACCGAGACGTGGTGGGCGACGACGTCGTGCAGCTCGCGGGCGATGCGCAGCCGCTCGGCCACCACCGCCTGGTCCCGCAGCCGGGTCGACTGGCTCTGGATCGTGCTGGCCTGCTCGACGACCTGGGCGGTGCGCCGGGCCCCGTTCCACGCGACCTGGCCGAGCAGGATCGCGCCGCCGAAGAAGAGGACGTTGGTGAGCAGCATGAACGCACCGAAGGCGACGGGCACGCTGAACAGCCCGACCTGCTCGGGCACCTCCTCGGCGATCATCGTCATCGCCTGGTGCAGCCCGCTGCCGAACGCGTAGCTCCACGCGACCCACCCGATCATCAGGGCCAGCACCAGCCCGACGGCCGCGAGACCGGCCCGCCGGTCCCGTGCCCAGGCGACGCCGGAGAAGATGAGGAAGAAGTAGAGCATCTGCATCGGCAGCGTGCTCATCGTCATCGGCAGCGCCAGGCCGAGGACCAGCAGGTGCACGCCGGTCAGCACGGTGACGACCACGGGGTGGCTGCGCCGGAAGGGCACGAGCGCAGCCAGGGTGAGCATGCCGACGTACTGCCAGGCGATCCCGTGCGGCTCCTCGGCGAACGCCCCGAGGCTGCGCATCGTCTCGGCCCCGAGGGCGACGGTCAGGGCCGCCAGCACCGCGAGCCGGACGTCGTGGCCCCGCTCCCGGGCGCTCGGCCGCGGCCGCTCCCACGGCTCGTCGGACCCGAACCACCTGTCGATCGCGCTCATGCCCGCCAGACTAGGCGGGCGTCGGCGGTGCGGGAATCCGTCGGAGGACGGAGTTCGCCGACGTCGGGCCCTGACGGGCTGCCTCGGCGGTCGGTCGGCCTCAGTCGTGCGGGGCGTGCAGCACGTGCCGGCCGCCCAGGAACGGCTGGAGCGCGGACGGCACCCTGATCGACCCGTCCGGCAGCTGGTGGTTCTCCAGCAGCGCGATGATGGGTCGGGTGCTGGTCAGCGCGGTGCCGTTGAGGGTGGCCACCGCGCGGGTGCCGCCCCCGCGCGGGTCCCGCTCGCGGGTGTTGAGCCGGCGCGCCTGGTAGGTCGTGCAGTTGGACGTGGAGGTGAGCTCGCGGTAGCGGCCCTGGGTGGGGATCCACGCCTCGCAGTCGAACTTGCGCGCGGCCGGCCCCCCGAGGTCGCCGGAGGCGACGTCGATGACGCGGAAGGGCAGCTCGAGGGCCTCGAGGATGCGGCGCTCGACCCGCAGCAGGTTGGCGTGCTCCTCGGCGGCCTGCTCGATCCGGCAGTAGACGAACATCTCGGTCTTGGTGAACTGGTGCACCCGGAAGATGCCCCGGGTGTCCTTGCCGTAGGACCCGGCCTCGCGCCGGTAGCAGGTGGAGGTCGCGGCATACCGCAGGGGACCTCCCGTCAGGTCGAGGATCTCGTCGGCGTGCAGCCCGGCGAGCGCGACCTCGGAGGTGCCCGTGAGGTAGAGGTCGTCCTCCTCGAGGTGGTAGACCTCGTCGGCGTGCGCGTCGAGGTAGCCCGCGCCGGCCATCGTGTCGGGCCGCACGAGGGTCGGGGGCACGACCGGGAGGAAGCCCTCCTCGCGGCTGATCTTCTGGGCCAGGCCCATGAGCGCGTACTCGAGCTCGGCGCCGATGCCGAGCAGGAAGTAGAAGCGCGCGCCCGAGACCTTGGCCCCGCGCGCGGTGTCGATGGCGCCGTGCAGCTCGCCCAGCTCGAGGTGGTCGCGGGGCTCGAAGCCCTCGGCCTTGAAGTCGCGGGGGGTGCCCACCTCCTCGAGCACGACGTAGTCGTCCTCGCCCCCGACCGGCACGCCGGCCATGACGAGGTTGCCGATGCGGCGCATCGCCGCCTCGCGCTCGGTCGCGGCCTCCTCGGCCTCGGCACCCAGCTGCTTGACGCGGGCCGCGAGGTCCTGGACCTGGGCCACGAGCGCGGCCTTCTCCTCGCCCGTGGCCCGGGCGACCCTCTTGCCGAAGGCCTTCTGCTCGGCCCGGGCGCTCTCGAAGCCCGCCAGCGCCGTGCGGTGCCGCTCGTCGGCGGACAGCGCCTCGTCGACCGCCCCCGGGTCCTCGCCACGGGCCTCCTGGGAGGCCCGTGCGCGTGCAGGGTCGTCACGGAGCTCGCGGATGTCGATCATGGGCGCCAGCCTACTGCGGGGCCCCGACCGGACCGGTGCGGTAGGACGGGGGTCCTCGGGCGGATACCGTGGCTCCATGACAAGCGAACCGAGCTGGCTGCTGCTGGCCATCGCCCTGGCCATGGTGCTGGCGCTGACCGCGCTCGCCGCCTGGTTGACCATCACCGAGGTGCGGGCCGTGGACCCGCAACCCGCACGGCGCCGCGTGCGTGGGAGCACGCCGTCCCTGGACGCGGACGGGCCGGAGTGAGCGCCGAGGAGCAGTCGGGACCGACACGCCGCGCGGCCGTCGTCGTCAACCCGACGAAGTTCGAGGACCTGGACGCGGTGCACCGCCACGTCTCGGAGGTATGCCGTCGGCACGGCTGGGCGGACCCCCTGTGGCTGGAGACCACCGCCGAGGACACCGGCGCCGGGCAGACCCGGGAGGCGCTGGAGGCGGGCGTCGACCTCGTCTGCCCCCTCGGCGGGGACGGCACCGTCCGCACGGTCGGCGCCGTGCTCGCGGGCACGGACACACCGCTGGGGCTGCTGCCCGGCGGCACCGGCAACCTGCTGGCGCGCAACCTCCAGCTGCCGATCGACTCCCTGGAGGAGTGCCTGACCATCGCCCTCACCGGCCAGGACCACCGGATCGACACCTGCCACCTCGACCTCATCCGCCCCACGTCGGCGCAGCTGGCGGATCGGCTGACCGACGAGGACGACCCGGCGGAGAACGTCGACTTCGGCGACGCCGTGGACGACCGCGACGACGAGGCGGTGCGCGAGGAGCACACCTTCCTCGTGATGGCCGGCCTCGGGTTCGACGCCGAGGTGATGGCCGGGGCGCCGGAGGGCCTCAAGGCCCGGGTGGGGTGGCTCGCCTACCTGGTGGCCGGGTTCCGGCACCTCAAAGGTCCGCAGTTCACCGTGGGCGTCAAGGTGGACGACGAGCCGCCCTTCAGCCGCCGCGTGCGCAGCGTGATGGTCGGCAACGTCGGCAAGCTGATGGGCGGCATGGACCTGCTCCCCCACGCCGTGGCCGACGACGGCACCGTCGACGCCGTCATCCTCTCCCCCGAGGGCGTCGTCGGCTGGGGCGCGACCTTCGCCCAGCTGGCGACCCGCCGTCGGGTCGGGCACGACCGGGTCACCCACTTCGAGGGCAGCGAGGTCCGCGTCGTGTCGAACAAGCCGGTCGAGATCGAGATCGACGGGGACACCCTCGGCACCGCGATCGCCATGCGCATCCTCGTGCAGCCGGCGTCGCTGATCGTGCGCCTCCCCGCCGGGCCCGGCACCAAGGTCCGTGAGGAGATCGACGCCCTGAGCTGAGTCACTGCCCCTACTCGTCGGTCCCGGTCCGCGCCGCGTCCAGCGCCTGCCGCTCCTCCGGGGTGAGCACGACCTCCGAGTCGCCACCGACGATCCCCTTGGCGTAGGTGCGGCTCTCCCCCCGCGCGTGGATCGAGCTGATCACCATGCCGTCCCCCGTGTCGTCGACGACCGCCGCGCTGAACGACATGCGCCCACCCATGTCCCCGAACGCGTCGTAGCGCACCACCGCCACGTGCCGCAGCGCCTGCGCCAGGTCGCCCCGCACCTGAGCGAGCTGCTCCTCGAGCGTCTCGAGCCGCTCCCGCTCGGGGGTCGTGGGCGCGCCGGCCTCGACGAGCCGCTGCAGACGCCGGTCGACGACCCGCAGCCGCTGCCAGGCGAGCACGGCCACCAGCAGTGCAGCCGCGGCGACGCCGGCGGCGGTCCAGGCGAGGGTCAGCGGGTCCACCCCCCGAGGGTATGCCGTGCGCGTGGCACGATGCCTGCAGGACGGGCCGTGCCGGGAGTGCGGCCGCGGGGCGCCGACGACGGAGGTGAGCATGGCGGCAGGTCGGGGCGACCGGCGCCGGTGGGCGTGGTCCCTGGTCGCCGTGGTCGTCGGCTCGTGGTTGCTCGCCGTGCTGCTCGTCGCCCTGGGTGTCGCGCCGCGCGCCGGCCCGGGCACGGCCGGGGCCGTCGGCGGTGACGACCCTGGCGTCGTCGTCGTGGTCGGCGTGCCCGGGCTGACCTGGGACCTCGTCTCGGCCGGCACCACGCCGACCATCGACCGGCTGGCACGGGAGGGGGCGGCGGGGGCGCTCGTGCTGCGGGGCACCCACGAGGTGACGTGCGCGGCGGACGCCTGGTTGACGTTGGGGGCCGGTCAGCGGGCGGCGACCGACGTCGAGGGGTGCGTCGACGCGGCGTTCGAGGGGACGCCGGACGACGACCGACCCGCCCCGTCGCTCGTCGAGGACCTGGTCGCACCGTCAGGAGACGGAGCGGTCCTGGAGCAGGACCGGTGGGACGGGTGGCGGGCGAGCGCTGCCCGCCGCGCCCTCGGTCCGGAGCTGGGGACGCTGTCCAGCACCCTCGAGGGTGCCGGGACCTGCGCCGCGGCGCACGGCCCCCTGGCGGCCCTCGGGGCCGCGGACGCGCAGGGGCGCGTGACGGCATACCTCGACGGGGGGTGGCCCCTGCCCGCGACGCTCGACCCTGCGTGCCGGGTCCACCTGCTCTCCACCCCAGAAGCAGGCCCGCGGCTCGCCGAGCTCGACACGGCGCTCGGGCGACTGACCGACGGGCTCCCCGACGGCGCGACGCTGGTCCTCGCGGGGATGGGGCACACGGCGCAGCGCGCCGAGGCGCAGGTCGTCGTGGTGCACCCGGTGGACGGGAACGGGAACGGGGACGGGGGCGCGGCGCTCAGCTCGGGCACGACGCGGCAGCGGGGCCTGGTGCAGCTGACCGACCTGACCGCGACCGTGCTGCGGCTCGCCGGGACGGAGCCGCCGGAGCCGGTGGCGGGCGCTCCGGTGACCGTCTCCCCGTCGACCGACCCGGTCGCCGGGGCGCGTGACCTGGCGGGCGGGATCAGCGGCGCGAAGCGCCTGACCCCGTGGGTGCTCGGGGCGCTCGCCGCCGCGGTGCTGCCGCTGCTGGGTGTCGCGGTCGGCATCTGGTGGCGCGGGCGCGGGGCGGCCCCGGCGTCGACGGCGGGCGGGTCGGTGTGGGCGGGCCGTGCGGTAGCGGGGCTGGCGACGTTCGGGATGGCGGTGCCGGCGGCCACCTTCCTGGCCGGCCTGGTGCCGTGGTGGGGCTTCGCACGACCAGGGGTGCTGCTGACGGTGGTCGTGGCCGTCGGTGCGCTGCTCGTCGCGGGGATCGCGTGGGCGGGACCCTGGCGACGCGACCCTCTGGCCCCGCCGGCGGTGGTGGCGGCCGTGACGCTCGCCGTCCTGGGGGCGGACGTCGTCTGCTCGTCGCGGCTCGGTCTGGTGTCGGTCCTGGGGCTGCAGCCGGTGACGGCCGGTCGGTTCTACGGCCAGGGGAACGTGGGCTTCGGCATCGTCCTGGGTGGTTTCCTCGTCCTGGCCGGCGTGGTCGTCAGCTGGCTGAGGGGGCGGGAGGCCGCGGCGGCGGTGGTGCTGCTGGGGGCGGCGACGACCGCGGTCAACGCGGCACCGCAGGCGGGGGCCGACTTCGGCGGTGTCCCCGCGCTCGTGGTGGCGACCGGGATGGTCGCGCTCGCCGCGCTGGGCGTGCGGTGGTCGCTGCCGGTCGTGGCCGGGCTGGCCGCGGTCGCGGTCGTGGTCGCCGCGGGCGTCATGGTCGCCGACTGGGCGCGAGGGCCGGCGCGGCGCACGCATCTCGGCGACTTCGTCCAGAGCGCGCTGGACGGCGAGGCGCTCGGGATCGTCAGCCGGAAGCTGTCGCAGAGCGTGGGGATCCTCGTGAGCTACCCGGTCTCCTGGCTCGCCGTGCTCGCCCTCGCTGCGGTGGCCGTGGTGGTGTGGCGGCGACCCACGTGGTCGGCGGCGCTGTGGGAGCAGCCCGGGCTGCGGCCCACGGCGGTCGCCGCCCTCGTGGGGTGCGTCCTGGTCTGGGCGCTCAACGACTCCGGGATCGCCGCCGTGGCGCTGACGCTCACGATGCTCATCGGGTCCGCGCTGACGGTGCTGGGTCGACAGCCACCCGGCGCGTCCGGTCGCGGCTGAGGGCGTCCCCGGGAGCGACCGGTCAGAGGTGGTGCCAGCGGCTCCCGGTGCGGGCGCGGGCTGCGAGGGCGGCGGCGGCGCGTCCGGCCCGTCCCACGCCCGCACCGGCCCGGCGGCCCGCGCCGACGGCCCGGGCGCGCGCCCTCCCGGCCGCCCCGGAGCGCTCCGCGAGCGCCCGCGTCACGTCGGCGAGCTGACGGGCCCGGTGCGCCTGGGAGGCCAGGTCGCGCCCCGTGACCCGGTGCCGCAGCTCGCACGGGACCTCCAGCACCCGGTCCCCGTTGCGCAGCACGTCGACCGTGAGCCCGACCTCCACCCCCCACCCGTCGGCCAGCGGCATCGCGGCGTCGAGGGCGGCCCGGGAGAGGCAGCGCTGTCCGGACAGCGGCTGGGCGGGGGTCCAGCCAGTGAGGCGGGTGATCCCCGCGCGGGCCGTGCGCACGACGACCCCGAAGCCTCCGCCGGGGCGGTCCTGCGGAGGCAGCACGGCGATCGTCATCTCGGCCTCGTCGGCGAGCACGGGCCCGACCAGCACCCCCAGCGCAGCGGCCGATCCCTCCAGGTCGGCGTCCGCGAAGAGCACCGGCGCGCCGGGCGCGAGCTCGGCGGCCCGGGCGGACCCGGTCGTCATCGCGGCCGCCTTGCCGCGGTTGCGCGAGTGCCGCACCACGTCGACGTGGCCCGTCCACTCGGCGACGGCGGCGGTCTGGTCGCGCGAGCCGTCGTCGACGACGACGACGTGCAGAACGTAGGGGATCGACTGCAGCGCAACGATGGTGGCGCCGATCCGCTCCTCCTCGTCCTTCGCGGGAACGACGGCGACGACGCCCGCGAGAACCGCTCCGGGCGCCTGGGCACCGACGGAAGGACGCTCGCTCACGTCAGCAGCCGCTAGCGCAGGGTGACCTGGCGGGACACCAGGCCGTCACGGGCCCGGCGCTCGTCCGCGGTGAGCGGCTCGGTGGAGGTGAGTGCAGCCTCATACCTCGCCTGGAGCGCCGCCAGCGCCTCCGCGTGGGACGCGGCCTCCGCGGCCGGGTCGACCTCGATGACCGGCACCAGCAGGCCGTTGGCGCGGAAGGCCCCGAGCAGCTCGGTGCCCTCCCCGAGCGTGTGCTCGCCCGCCGCCTGCAACCGGGCCAGGGCCTGGGTGGCGGCGTCCTCGTCCTCGCCCAGGATCCAGCGGACGTAGGCGCGGCCGCCCATCAGCACCCAGAACGCCGAGGGCGCGCCGTCGAGGCGGTGCATCGGCACGACGGTGTCGTTCATCTGCTCGAGCGCGGCGCGCTGCTCGTCGGACGCGTCGTCGGCGAGCCAGAAGCCGAAGTCCGGGTGGACCGTCACCTCGAGCTCGGTGCCGTCCTGGAGCAGGTCCTGCAGGCGCGGGGTGCTGGCGGTGGCCGGGCGGACCGAGTTGACCGAGGTGCCGGGCCGGGCCACGAGCGCGGACAGCAGCGCCTGTGCGACGTCGCGCGAGACGTCGCCGCTGGAGGTGCGCGACTGCAGGGCCACCAGGACCTCGCCGTTGTCGCGGTGCAGTGCGGGGACGGCCCCGGGGAGCACGGTGACCAGCGTGACGTCGTGCTCGCCGGCGGGGACGGGCGAGCCCGCGACCTCGGTGCCCTCCGGCACCACGACGGTGATCGGGGCGGTGGCGGCAGGGAGGATCTCCCGCATCGCCACCCAGTCGGTCTCGCGGACCAGGCCCTCGAACGGGCGCGCGACGTAGGGCGCGCGCTCCTGCGCCGGGTCGCTGCCCTCGGACTGCCGCCTCTTGCGTGATGCCTTACCCATGCGGGGGAGTCTACGTGCGTCGCTACAGTGCCTGAACATGGACAAGAACGAGGACCTCGCGTGGGCACCGGCACCGGGCCACGGCCCCGAGGTCGTGTATGCCGTGGACGGCCCCCTCGGGCGGGCCCGCCTCAACCGGCCGCGCACGATCAACGCCCTGGACCGGGCGAGCATCGACTCCCTCTTCCAGCAGCTGACCACCTGGGCGGGGGACGACTCGGTCAGCGCTGTCGTGCTCGACGGCGCCGGCGACCGCGGGCTGTGCGCGGGCGGGGACGTGCGCGCGCTGCGGGAGTCGGTGCTGGCGGGGCGCCACGAGGAGGCGGTGGACTACTGGCGGGCGGAGTATGGGGTGAACGCGCTGGTCGCCGACTACCCGAAGCCGTATGTCGCCTGGATGGACGGGATCGTCATGGGGGGCGGTGTGGGGGTCTCGGCGCACGGGTCGCTCCGCGTGGTCACCGAGCGCACCCAGCTGGCGATGCCGGAGACGATCATCGGGTTCTTCCCCGACGTGGGTGGCCTGCAGCTGCTGGCGCACGCACCGGGCCAGCTGGGCACGCACGTCGCGCTGACCGGGACGGCCTTGGGCGGCGCCGACGCCCTCGTGCTCGGGGCGGCCGACGTGCTCCTGCCGGCCGACGCCAAGGAGCAGGTGCTCGGGGTGCTGCGCGAGGACTGCGCCGTCTCGGGCGACGAGCTCGCGACTGCCGTGGGGAGCGGGGCACGCCATTCGTCCGGCGGCTCGTGGCTCGAGGAGAACCGGGCGTGGATCGACGAGTGCTACGTCGGCGACGACGCCGGTGTCATCCTTGCGCGGCTGTCCGGGCACGCGGAGCCGGCTGCCCGGGAGGCCGCGTCGTCGATCGGCGCTCGCTCCCCCCACTCCGTGGCGGTGACGCTCGAGGCGATCAGGCGGGCCGCGTCGATGACAGTCGGGCAGGTGCTGTCGCAGGACCTGGCGCTCGGACCGGCGTTCGCCCGGCACCCCGACTTCGCCGAGGGTGTCCGGGCCCAGCTGGTCGACAAGGACCGGCGGCCGCGCTGGACCCACGCGTCGGTCGCGGACGTGAGCCGCGCGGAGGTGCTGCGAGCGTTCGACGGGGGGTGAGCCGACCGGCGGATCAGCCGAGGAGGCCGCGCTGGTGCGCCACCGCGGCTGCCTCGGTCCGCCCGGACACCCCGAGCTTGGCCAGGATGTTGGAGACGTGCACGCTCACCGTCTTGGTCGAGATGAACAGCTGGCGCCCGATCTCCCCGTTGCTGCGGCCGGTGGCGACGAGCGCCAGCACCTCGCGCTCCCGCGGGGTCAGCTCGGCGTCGGCGGGCGCCCGGTCGGCGGCCGCCCCGGGTCGGGGTCGCCGACTCTCGCCCGCACCCGCGGACCCACCTGCAGCGTCGATCTCCGCGAGCAGGGGCAGGGCACCGAGCTCCTCGGCCTCCACCCGAGCGTCGTCGAGGAGCGTGCGGGCCTCGACCGCGTGCTGCGGCCCGGCGGCCGCGAGGACCGCCGCGAGCCGCGTCACCGACCGTGCACGCTCGAAGCGATGGTCGATCCTGTCGAAGGCCTCGACGGCCCGCCGCCAGGCGGAGACCAGCTCGTCGTGCCCCGGTGCGTCCACCCCGGCCGACCACCGCAGCCGCAGCCGCTCAGCCTCGAGCCGGGCGGCCCACGCCATACCCTCGGGTCCGGGGGTGCGGCCGAGCTCCTCCTGACCCCGGATGGCCGCGCCCGCGTCGGCGACCAAGCGCTCCCCGACCTCGCACAGCTCGCGCCGCCCGGGCCCGCTCACGACGGCCGCGCGCCCCGCGAGGTGGCCGAGCAGGAGCGCGACGTAGCGGACCTGGGCCGGGAAGGTCGTGAGACGCCACAGGGACCGTACGGCGGCCACCCCCCGGTCGTAGGCCGCCACCGCCGCGTCCACGTCACCGCCGTCGCCGAGGATGTCGATGGCCGCCCCGGTCGTGAAGATCATCGCCCACCCGTCCCCCGTGACCGATGCGGGCATGGCCTCCAGCGCGGTCCGCCCCGCCGGGTCGCCGCGTCCCGCCAGGGTGTGCAGGGCGAGGGCCCGCAGGATGGTCGCCAGGTCCGGAGGAGGGGTTCCGGTCGAGGTGTCGAGCAGCCGGTCCACCTCGTCCCAGTCCCCGACCATGTAGGCGCAGACCGCGCCGAGCACCCGGGAGTCGAACCCGTAGGGCGCCCACCGGCGCCCCCTGGCGACCGCCAGCTGGTAGGCCTCGGCGTAGGGGACGCGCGCCTGGCCGGGACGGCCCTGCTCGAGGAGGATCCCGCCGAGCTGGTGCAGGCCGCGGATCAGGCCGGTCGTGTCCCCGGCCCGGCGGAGCCTGCCGACGACCTCGGTCAGCGCCACGAGGGCGGCGTCGGAGTCGCCCTGGAACGACTTGAGCCGGCCGAGCGTCGTCGCCGCCTCGGCCTGCAGCCGCTCGAGGCCGAGCTCGACCGCCAGGTCGTAGGCCTCCTGCGCCGCGGCGGTGGCCTCCGCGAAGAGCCCCACCTCGGCGTCGGCCAGGGCCAGCACGGCCAGCGCACGGGCCCGTGCCGGGGTGGGGTCCTTCCCGATGAGCCCGAGCGCCTCCTCGAGCGGCTCCAGGCTGCGGACCGGCGCGTCGTCCACCATGAGCGAGACCCGGGAGAGGGCGACCAGGAGCTCGGCCCTGGCACCCGCAGCGGCCGGCGCGTCGTCGGCCAACGCACCCTCCACCGTCTCGAGCTCCTGCTGGAGCAGCGCCAGGGCCTTGGGGGCCCGGCCTGCGGTGAGCAGGGCCTCGGCCGCCTGCAGGACCAGGGTGGGGCGGTCCAGCGACGCCTCCTCGGCGACGGTGGGCGCGGCGAGGAGCTCCAGGGCCGTGAGGAAGTGGCCGGCCGCCTCGTCCGGACCGCCGACCGACATCGCCTCCTCGCCGGCCTCGACGGAGGCCCGGACCGCGGTGGCGGGGTCGTGCCCGGCCCTGGCGTGTCGGGCCAGCTCGGCCGCCGTCCCCGTGACCCGGCCCTCGAGCAGCGCCCGGGTGCAGGCGGCGTGGATGCGGGCCCGCTCCCCCGGCAGCAGGTCGTCGTGGACCGCCTCGGCGAGGAGGGCGTGCCGGAACGCGTAGTCGGCCTCCGGCACGGGGACGAGGACGTTGGCCTCGACCGCCGCCCGCAGCGCCTCGTCCAGGCGGGCTCCCGGCAGGTCGACGACCTCGGCCAGCAGGGCGTGCGAGGCGCGACGGCCGATGCAGGCCGCGGCGCGCACCACGGCGCGCGCATCCTCGGGCAGGCGGTCCAGGCGCACGAGCAGCAGGTCCGCGAGGTCGGTCGGGATGGCGCCCGCGTCCCAGGCCTGGGCCACGACCAGCTCCTCGGCGAAGAAGGCGTTGCCCTCCGCGCGCCGCACGATCTCCTCGACGTCCATCCGGTCGACGAGGTCGGGCCGCACGGCCCGGACCAGGGCGCGGACGTCGGCGTCCTGGAGCGGTCCCAGGTGCAGCCGGCTGACCGAGGCCATCCGCCCCCACTCCGCGAGGGTCGGACGCAACGGGTGCCGCCGGTGCAGGTCGTCCGCGCGATAGCTGACCACCAGCGAGACCGGCGTCTCGAAGCCCCGCGAGAAGAAGAAGGAGAGCAGGTCGAGCGTCGAGCGGTCGGCCCAGTGCACGTCCTCGACGACGAGCAGGACCGGCGCGTCGGCCGCCAGCGTCTGCAGGACCGCGTGCAGCGCCTCGAAGAGGTCCGCGCGCACCACGCTCTCATCACGGTCGCCGTCGCGGGTGCCCAGCGGCGAGCCACCCACCATGCCGCGCGCGGGGCGCGCCAGCTCCATACCGGCGAAGCGCCCCGGGCCTCCGCCCCCCGCGGCGCGGGCGTGGGCAGCGAGCACGCGCCCTCCAGGCAGCAGCCGGGCGACGGCGGGGTGGTCCTGCACGATGGGCGACACGAGGTCGCGGGCGGTCGCGTCCAGCCGGCCGAGGACCTCGGTAAACGGCAGCAGCGGGAGGGCGCTGTCCCCCAGGTCGACGCAGTGCCCCACCAGCACCCTCCACCCCTGCTGCCGGGCCTGGTCCCCCAGCTCGGCCAGCAACCGCGTCTTGCCCATCCCGGCGTCCCCACCGAGCACGACCGAGGCCGGCCCGGGACCCTGCCCGAGGCCGACCCTGGCCCTCAGCTCCTCCACCTCGCGCTCGCGCCCCAGCAGGGGCGTCACCGCGGTCTCCTGCGCTGCCACGTCCCCCATCATGACGCCCGGCACCGACAGCCGCAGGTCCTCCGGTGCGCTCGGAGCGGATGACGCCACGCTTATCGGACGGGCAGGGCGGCGCGCGGCTCGGGGCAGACCACCGGCGGACGCACCCGGGCCGGGGCCGCGGCCCGGGCGCGACGACCCAGCGGCAGCAGCGGCCTGCCCCAGGAGCGGGTCACCTGCTCGCGGCGGTAGGCGACCTCGGACGACATGAGAACGGGCTGGGTGGTGAGCATCGTGGTTCCTCTCGGGTGGGGACCCGCGCTTCGGGTCCGACACCTCGAGAGTGGTCCTCTGAGGTAGGCCGGGACATCGGGAGACGTCCCTATCTCTGGGCCGCAGCTACCTCAGATGCGGTGACGGCGGACCACCGCGGCGACCGTCAGGGCGACGGCGACGACGGTCGCCAGCCCGACGCCGGCGATCGTGGTGGCGTGACGAGGGTCGGGGTCGACGCCGTCCATCGCCCGGCGCACGGCCACCCGGTAGGGGGTGACACCGCCCTCCGGCGCGCCGACGAACCCCTCGAGGTCGTTCTCCCGGCAGACCACCTCGTGCACGAGGGAGCCGACGAGCGGCTTGGCGACGCCTGCGTCGACCGGGGTCACGATGCCGACCCAGTGGCTGGCCAGCCACGGCGTCATCACCGGGAGCGTGTAGATGAGCCGGCGCCGCTGGCCGGTCTCCTGGGCGAACGCCTGCATCATCTCGCGGTAGGTCAGCACGTCCGGGCCACCGATGTCGAACTCCCGGTTGACCTCGGCGGGCAGCGTCGCGGCGCCGACCAGCCAGTGCATGACGTCGTCGACGCCGACGGGCTGGATCCGGTTCTCCAGCCACCGCGGGGCGATCATCACCGGCAGCCGCGTGGTGAGGTAGCGCAGCATCTCGAAGCTCACCGAGCCCCGGCCGATCACCGTCGCCGCCTGCAGCACCGCGGTCGGCACGCCGGACGCCATGAGGATGTCCCCCACCTCGACCCGCGAGGCCAGGTGGGTCGAGAGCTTCTCGTCGGGGTGCAGGCCGGAGAGGTAGACGATACGCCCGACCCCTTCCTCCTTCGCCGCGCGGCCGAAGCTCTCCGCCATCTGCCGGTCGCGCCGCACGAAGTCGCCCTCGCCGTCCATCGAGTGGATGAGGTAGTAGGCGACGTCGACCCCGCGCAGTGCGGCCCTCAGGTCGTCGTGGTCGGTCGCGTCCCCCTGGTGGACGTCCACGTCGCCCGCCCAGGGCACGTCGACCCGACCGGAGCGGGTGAGCACGCGCACGGCATACCCCTGCTGGAGGAGGCGGGGGACGAGCAGCCCGCCGACGTAGCCGGTGGCGCCCGTGACGAGGACGGTGCGAGGATCGTTCATGGGGTCACTCCAGGAGGTTGAGCAGCGGTGGGAGGAGCAGGAGCATCCCGGTCGACCACGTGATGTGCGTGATGATCGGGCCGAGCACGCCGCCGGTGACCCGGCGCTGCAGGCCGCAGACCAGCCCCAGGCTGGCCGCGGCGAGGACGAGGAGGGGGACGCCGACGACCACGGTGGTGAGCGCGTAGACGACCGTGGTCGCGGCCACGGTCCAGCGCTGCGGGATGGCGGCGTAGAGCGCGCCGCGGAAGAAGATCTCCTCCGCGACGCCGTTGACCATGGTGAGCACCAGGACGAGGGGGAGCGAGCCGTAGCGCGCGTGGTCGAGCAGGTCGTCGACGGGGCCCCGCAGCACCGGGACCTGCGCCACGAGGAAGGCGCCGCCGAGGTAGATGGCCAGGAGCAGGGCGCCGAGGCTGAAGGACTGGATCACCGGCCGGGCGTATGACGTGCCGCTGCGGGTGTGGGCGCGCCCGAGGTAGAGCGGTCCGGAGAGGAACCCGCCCACCACCCAGATGACGGCGAGCAGGGCGGTCCCGAGGTAGAACAGCGGGTCGCCCGGCGGCAGCCGGAGGGACCACCACAGCAGCCCGGCGCCGACGAGGAGGGTCAGCGTCGAGACGACGCGGCGGCGGCGCAGCACGTGTGCCGCGTCGCGCTGGTTGCGGGGGACGGGCGTGACGAGGGATGCGCGCAGGAAGGAGCGCAGCTCGGCGACGGGGTTCACGCGGTCCACTCTCCCCTATCCCTGCGGTGACGGCTCATCGGACCAACATTTGACAGTCTTGTGACAATCTCTTGACAAACCTTGTGCACGACGCCATGATCATCTCATGCCCGCTGCTGCCGACTTCCTCCCGTGGTGCCGATGAGCCGAGCACCGCACCCCGGTCCCACGACCAGCGAGTCGGTCTGGGACTACCCCAGACCACCGGCGGTGGATGCCGCCGGTGGCGAGGACGTACGGATCGTGCTCGGCGGCGTCGAGGTGGCCCGCACCGACCAGGCCCTTCGCGTCCTGGAGACCTCGCACCCGCCGACCTACTACCTCCCGGCCGGCTCGTTCGCCTCGTGCGTGGTCCAGCCGGCGGCCGGCCGTCGCACCGTCTGCGAGTACAAGGGCGTGGCGACCTACTGGGACCTCGTGGTGGAGGGGACCAGGTTCGTGCGGGTCGGCTGGAGCTACGACGACCCGGCCATCGGCTTCCGGGCCCTGCGCGGTCACATCGCCCTGACCCCCGGGGCCATCGACCGGGCGACCGGCCCCGACGACGGGTGCTTCGTCGACGGCGAGCGGGTGCTGCCCCAGGAGGGCGGCTTCTACGGCGGCTGGATCACCTCCCGCGTGACCGGGCCGTTCAAGGGTGGGCCGGGCACCCTCGGCTGGTAGGGCTGGGCGCCTGCCCTGCGCCTCCTACGCGTCGGCGTGCTCGTCGTGCCGGAGCCTCAGCGCCGTGCGCGCCTCCCCGATCTCCACCCACGGCACCGTCTCGGTGTCCCGCTCCAGCGTCTCCTCCGGCCCCTTGCCGGCGAGCAGGACGGTGTCCTCCGCGCCCGCCTCGCGCACGGCATACCTGATGGCCTCGGTGCGGTCCCCGATCGAGACGAAGTTGTCGCGCCCCGCCTCGCGGGCACCGCGCTCCATCTCCGCGAGGATGTCGCGCAGGGGGGTGCTGCGATGGTCCTCCTCCGTGAAGACGGCGTGGTCCGCCTGCCGCGTCGCGACCTCGCCGAGGGGTGCCCGCTTGGAGGGGTCGCGCGGTCCGCCGGCCGAGCCGAGGACGACCCACAGACGACCCTCGGTCGTGACCCGCACCGTCGCCAGCGCCTTGTCCAGGCTCGGCGGGGTGTGCGCGAAGTCGACGATCACCCGCGGGTCGCCAGGCTCGCGCTCGAGCATCTCCATCCGCCCCGCCACCCCGGGGAACGTCGCGAGCGCGGCGACGAGGTCGGCCAGGGGCACGCCCGTCGCGGCCACGCCGGCCATGGCCGCGAGGGCGTTGGCCACGTTGAAGCGGCCGATCATCGGCAGGCGGGCCTCGGCCCGGCCCCCGGGCGCGTGGACGGTGACCGTGATCTCCTGGGGTCCCTCGAGCACGTCGGTCGCGCGCCAGTCGGCGTCCCCACCCTCGGCGGAGTATGTCGTGCACGTGCGCCCGCCCGCGGTGGCGAGGGGGACCAGCTGCTCGACCCAGGGCAGGTCGTCGGCGTTGAGGACGCTGTGGCGGGCGCGCTGGACGAGCTTGGCCTTGTCGGCGAAGTACTGCTCCATCGTCCCGTGGAAGTCGAGGTGCTCGCCGGTGAGGTTGGTCCAGACCGCGACGTCGTAGGAGACGCCGCGGACCCGGTCCATCGCCAGGGCGTGGCTGGAGGACTCGACGACGGCGGCGGTGGCCCCGTGCCGGACCATCTCGGCGAGGATGTGCTGGACCTGGGGGGCCTCGGGGGTGGTGAAGTGCGACGGCGGCTGGCGCAGCACCCGGTCGGGCAGCTCGTAGCCGATGGTCGACAGGAGCCCCGTCTGCGCGCCCGTCTCGCGCAGCAGGTGGAGCGCGATGCAGGAGGTCGTCGTCTTGCCGTCGGTGCCGGTGACGCCGAGGACGGTGAGCTGGTCGCTGGGCCGCCCCTCGACCGCGGTGGCGGCGTCCGCGAGCGCCTCCCGCGCGCTGGCGACCCGGAGGTAGGGGACGGGAGAGGCGGTGTGCTCCGGCAGGCCCTCGCCGATCACGACGACGGCGCCGGCCTCGACGGCCTCGTTGATGAAGGAGTGCCCGTCGAAGCGGGCCCCGCGGACCGCGACGAACGCCTGACCGGGACGGATCCAGTCGGCCTGGTGGCTGACCCCGGTGACGACCGTGTCGCCCTCGTGCCCGGTCCGGTCGGCGAACGGCACCCCGAGGGCGTCGGCGAGGTCGGCGAGTCTCATGGCGGACAGCCTAGCCAGCGGGTCAGGGTCGGACGAGCCACACCGGCTGGTACGTCGAGAGGTAGAGGGAGCCGTCGGCCGCGAGGTGGGGCGGGTAGCCGTTGAGGGCGTCGATCACCTGCGCCGGGTTGAGGCCCTGCTCGCGGATCCACCAGCCGGGGACCTCGCGGCCGGTCTCGGTGATGTTGTAGAGCATGAGCATCGGGCCCACGGGGTGCCTGCGCACGACCGCGAAGATGCCGGGGTCGGGGCTGGCGACGACCGCGGCCTGCACGCTCGCGTGCAGGTGCGGCAGCGACGCGCGCGTCAGCGCGAGGTGACGCATCCCGGCATACACCCGCCCCACCGCCGACTCCGGGTCCCGTCGGGCGGCCGCGACCAGCTCGTCGTCCAGGCGAGGACGGTGCGCCCACCGGTTGTCCGCGGCGTGCTCAGGCGTGGCGGCCCAGGACTCGTCGTTGAGCGCGGCCACCTCGTCGCCGGACCAGACGACCGGGATCCCGCCCCAGCCGAAGACGACGGTGTACCCGAGCAGCAGGCGTGCCACCGCCTCGTCGACCGCCGGCACGGCGCCCTCGTCGGTGCGGCGCAGGGCCGTGCCCAGGCCGGCGAGGCTCGCCGCGCTGCCCGAGATCCGCATGTCGCCGGTCGCCGGGTTGTGCTGGAAGACCAGACCTTCGGCGGTCGATCCCTCGAACTCGCCGGAGTACCAGCGGGACAGGAAGCCACGGTGGCCCCAGCCGTCGAGCATGACCGCGCGGGCGTCGTCGTCGTCGATCGCCCAGCCGATGTCGTCGTGGCAGCGCAGGTAGGTGATCCAGGCCGTGGTCGTCGGCACCGCCGGGAACCGCCCGAGCGCGTGCGTCGCCAGGCGGGAGTCGCGGCTGGCCAGCATCGACCAGACCTGCACCATGAGGCTGTTGTGGTAGGCGAGGTCGGAGACCTTGCCGTGGTGGCGGCCCTGCCCGAGGTAGTGGACGACCTCGTTGGGCCCGACGATCGCCTCGGCCTTGAAGATCAGTGCGGGCGCCGTCATCCGGGCGACCGCGCGCAGGGCCTGGGTGAGCTGGTGCACCTCCGGCTCGTTCTGGCAGGGGGTGCCCATCCGCTTCCACAGGAAGGCGATGGCGTCCAGCCGCAGCACCTCGACGCCCTGGTTGGCCAGGAACAGGATGACGTCGGCCAGCTCGCAGAAGACGTCGGGGTTGTCCCAGGCCAGGTCCCACTGGTAGGTGTTGAAGGTCGTCCAGACCCACCCGTCGAGCTCGTCGTCCCGGGTGAAGCTGCCCGGCGCGAAGTCCGGGAAGACCTCGGGAAGCGTCCGCTCGTAGGCGTCGGGGACGGTGCGGTCGGGGTAGACGTGGAAGTAGCGCCGGTAGCGCTCGTCGCCGGCCCGGGCCGCGGCCGCCCACGCGTGCTCGCGCGCGACGTGGTTGAGCACGAGGTCCAGGCACAGGCTGATGCCCTCGGCGCGCAGCCGGGAGGCGAGGGCCCGCAGGTCCTCCATCGTGCCGAGGTCCGCGCGCACCTGCCGGTAGTCGGCCACCGCGTAGCCACCGTCGTTGGGCGCGGGTCGCGGCTGGAGCAGCGGCATCAGGTGCAGGTAGCCCACCCCCAGCTGGCGCAGGTGCTCGACCCGCTCGCCGACGCCGGGCAGCCCGGTGCCCTCGGGCGCGAACCGCTCGGCGTAGGCGGCGTAGCCCACCATCTCCGGGCGCTGGAACCAGTCCGGCTCCAGCATCCTGCGCTCGTCCAGCAGGTGCAGGTCGTCGTCGCGGTCGCGGTAGGCGGCCGCGGCGAGCAGGAGCACCCGCTCGGCCACCGCGGTGGGCTCGGGGTAGGGCGCCAGGCCCTCGACGAGGTCGTCCCACCACCGGTCGACCCGCAGCTCGAACGTCGTCCGCCGGTGGGCAGGGAGGCCCGCCAGCAGGCGTGCGATCTCGTCGCGGGTCGACCCGGTGAGGCCGGCCGGCGTCACCCCTTGACCGCACCCGACGTCATGCCGCGCACCAGGAAGTTCTGGAGCACGAAGAACACGATCATCGGCAGCACCATCGAGATGAAGGCTCCGGCGGTGAGCAGCTCAGCACCCTGACCCTGCGTCCCGAGCAGCTGCTGGAGCTTGACGATCACCGTGGTGTTGTCGTTGCTCAGGAACAGCTTGGCGATGAGCAGGTCGTTCCACACCCACAGGAACTGCAGGGTGGCGAACGCGGCCATGGCGGGCATGGCCATCGGGGCGATGAGCTTCCAGAAGATCTGGAAGTTGGAGCAGCCGTCGATGCGCGCGGACTCGACGACGCTGAAGGGCAGCGTGGCCATGTAGTTGCGCAGCATGTAGATGGCCAACGGCATGCCGAAGCCCGTGTGCAGCAGCCACACCGCCAGGTACTGGCCCGAGATGCCCAGACCACGGGGCCCCAGGATGTCGAGCAGCGGCGCGAACGCCACCTGGATCGGGACCACCAGGACCGCCACGATCATGATGAAGAGGGCGTCCTTGCCCCGGAAGTCCATGAACGTGAACGCGTAGGCGGCGAAGGCGGCGAACATGATCGGGATGATCGTCGCCGGGATGGACACCGCGATCCCGTTGATGAAGGCGTTGCCCATGTCGGCCTGCTCGAACACCCGGCCGTAGTTGTCGGTCGTCCAGCCGCCCTTCCACAGCGCCTCCCACCACCCGGAGGTGGCGGCGGCGTCGCGGGTCCGCAGGCTGGTGACCAGCAGGCCGACGGTCGGCAGGCTCCACAGGATGGCCAGCAGCAGCATGACCACCATCGAGAAGGGACTGCGCTGACGCCCGTCCTTGAGTCGTCCAGCGTTCATCGCATGGCCTCCTGCTCACGGAACTGCCTGACCTGGTAGATCAGGATCGGGACGACGGCCAGCAGCAGCAGGACCACGAGCGCGCTGGCCAGGCCGGCCTCGCCGCGGGCGAACAGCTGGTTGAAGAACTGGTTGGCGATGACGTCGGTGTTGTCGCGCCCGTTGGTGAGGACGTAGACGATGTCGAAGACCTTGAGCACGAGGATCAGCACGGTGATGAACACCGTGATGATCGTGGGCTTGATCTGCGGGATGACCACCTGCCAGAAGATCTGCAGCTCGGTGGCACCGTCGATCCGGGCGGCCTCGATGGTGTCCTCCGGCACGCCCTTGATCGCCGAGGACAGCAGCACCATGGCGAAGCCGGTCTGCAGCCAGATCAGGATGACCATGAGCAGCAGGCTGTTGAGCCGGCCGTCGTCGATCGAGAGCCAGCTCTGCGGCGTGCCGCCGAACTGCTGGACGATCGCGTTGAGAGCGCCGGTCTGGGGGCGGCCGGGGGCCTGGTAGGCGTAGACCGAGGTGAGCCAGATCGCCGAGGCCGCGACGAAGCTGATCGCCATCGGCAGGAAGATGAAGCTCTTGGCCATCTTCTCGCTCGTGGCCGACAGCTTGTCGGCGAGCACCGCCACGAGGATGCCGAGGGCCACCGTGATGGCCGGCACGATCGCGATCCACAGCAGGTTGTTGAGGGCGGCCGACCAGAAGGCGCTGCTGGCGAAGAGGTCGCGGTAGTTCTGCAGGCCGACGTAGGCGGTGCTGTCCCGGTTGGCGAAGCTGTAGTGGATGGTCTGGATCACCGGGTAGAACAGCATCAGGGCGATGAGCGAGAAGCCCGGCAGCAGGAAGGCGTAGGGGATGAGCCCGTGCTCCAGCCTGCGGGGCAACGCCTCGACCGCGACGTTGATGAACCAGAAGAGGATGGCGGCACCGCCGACGCCGGCGACCAGCCCCAGGGCTCCCATGAGGAGCTTGGAGTCGAAGAACCACTGGGGATAGAAGGCGAAGGCCAGGAACAGGTTGAACAGGGCCCACATCGTGACTGCGATGCCGGCCACGCCGATGAGGAGCTTGACCGGTTGCAGCCCCTGGTCGCTGGGCACCTCCGCGACGGGGCTCGAGTGCTCGACGCGGGGGTCCTCCTGCGGGAGGTCGGGCCCAGCGGGTGGAGTGGCGTGTGAGTACGTCATGTCAGTTGGTCTCAGACGCGGCGTCGTTCTTCATGTCCTCCGGCCAACTGTTCCAGATCTCCTCCGTCACCTGCTCAGCCGTCTTGTCACCGCGCTGGAACTCGACCATGCCCTTCCAGAAGGAGTCGGACCCGACCTCCTTGGGCATGACGTCCGAGCCGTCGTAGCGGAAGACGTCGGCGGTGCTGGCCATCTCGGCGACCTGTCGGGTGATCTCGTCGGGGTAGAGGCTGGCGTCGAAGGTACGGTGCGGGCTGAGCCACCCACCGCCCTGCGCCCACGGGCCACCGAAGTCCGGGGAGGTCAGGAAGTCCATCAGCGCGATGGTGTCCGCGTCGTAGGAGAAGGCTGCCGCCAGGTCGCCACCCCCCAGGATGGGCTGTCCCTCGAAGCCGTCCTCAGCGGGCGGGAAGACGAAGATGCCGATCTCCTCGTCGAGGTTCTCCTGCACGTCGGCGGGGAAGAAGCTGGTGGCGAAGTTGCCCTGACGCATGAGGAAGCAGTCCGGCTCGGCCTGGAAGGCCGGGGTCATGGCCTCGGCGAACGGCGTCGACAGGATCCCGTCGACCCCGCCCAGCACGTTGCCCTCCTTGTTGGCCAGCTCGCCGTAGGCGTTGAAGGCCTCGACCACGCGCGGGTCGTCGAACGGCATCCGGCCGTAGATCCAGTCGTCGTAGACGTCCGGGCCGTGCAGGCGGAGCATGTACTCCTCGATCCAGTCGGTGCCGACCCAGCCGGTCGCCTGTGCCGACTCCCAGCCGATGCACCAGGGGGACACGTCGGTGTCGTCCTGGATCTGCTGCGCGATCTCGTCGAGCTCGGCGAGGTTGGCCGGCTCGGTGCTCCAGCCGCCCGCCTCGTAGGCCTCCTTCGGGTACCACACGATCGACTTGACCGCCATCCGCATCGGGGCGGCGTAGACGCGGCCCTGGTAGCGCGCTGAGTCGAGGAAGCCCGGGACGAGGCTGGCGTTCAGGCTGTCGTAGTTGAGGTACTGGTCCAGGGGGACGATCGAGCCCTCCGCAGCCAGCTGCAGGACGCCACCCGGCTGCGGGAAGAGCCCGACGTCGGGCGCGTCGCCGGAATTGACGCGCAGCAGGATCGTCGTCGTGAAGTCCTGGTCGGAGACGTACTGGACGTCGATCCCGGAGGACTCCTCGAACTCGGCGAGGGACTCGACGAAGAGCTCCTCCTCGCCACCACCGAAGGCGCCCAGGATCGTCACGACCCCGTCACCCTCCTCGGGCTCGGCGTCGGCGCCGAAGCCTCCTACGCCACCCGAGGGGTCGGGGTTCTGCAGACATCCGGTCAGGGTCACCGCCAGCGCCACCGTCATCGTGGTCACTGCGCCGCGTCGCACGCGTGAACTCGCCACCATTGGCTCCTTCCTCGTCGGTGCCGTGGACAGGGGCCGCCGGGGTGGGCCCGTGTTCGCTCAGACCAGCACGTCAGACTCGACCCTACTCAACAACCAGTCGCCGCGTCAGCCCCACGTGTCACACTTTGGTCACGCTTCGTCGCGCCCTGTCCGACGACGCCGTGCTCAGCGGGTGGGCCAGCGCGAACGGCACGTAGAGCCGCCCACCGGGGACCTCCACGAGGTAGCGGGTGCGCCCCCGGCGGACCACACGACCCGTCGTGCCGCCGTGCCGGCCGCCCCCGCCGACCCGCAGGAGGGCCCCCGGGCGCAGCAGGGCCGACCTGTCCGTCGGCGGCGCGCCCTGCAGCTGCGCCAGCGTCCCGGCGACGACGGGCCCGAGCTGCTCGTGCCCGACGGGGCGACCGTCGAGCCACCAGTCCAGGACCCGCTCCACATCGGTGACGCCGCGGCAGCGGGCGCACAGCAGGAGCCGCTCGGGCCGACGGTGCCGGTGCACCACGTGCCCGGCCGCGCACCGGCCCTGCCAGCGACCGGCCACCGCCGGTTGGTCTGCGGTGTAGCAGCGGGCACCGCTGGCGCCGATGCCCACCGCACGGGCACGCCATACCTCGTCGTGCCCGTGGCGCGGACCGACGAGCGCGTGCGCGATCTCGTGGAGCACCGTCTCGCGCACCTCGGGCTCGTCGTGGGCAGCAGTCAGGTGCCGGCTCAGGGTGATCCGCCGGGTGCCGAAGTGGGTCGCCCCGGCGCGCACCTTGGCGCGGTCGAAGGCGAACTCCCAGCCGGTCAGGCCGTGGAGGTCCATCAGCGAGCGCGCGGTCCGCGCGGCGAGGGTGAGGTCCACCCCCCGATGGTAGGTACCCGCACCGACGGTCCCGCCGCGTTATGGTCGGCGTGTGAACCTAGAGAAGGTCGTCTTCGGCTTCTTCGTCCTGCTGGCGGCGACGCTGAACTTCGGCTACGTCATCGGAGAGATCGACAACCCGCGACTCCACAACGTCTACGAGCTGTACGCCGCGGTGGCCGTCAACATCATCGCCACCATCCTGAAGTTCGGCGACCGCACGCAGATCGGTGCCGTCCACCTGGCCACCAGCCTCGTCGCCAGCATCCAGCTGATCATCGCGGCGCTCGTGTGGATCTGGGGCTCGCACGTCGACCCGGCCGGCCTCACCGGCGAGCACATGGCCAGCGTGGTCTCGATCGCCGCCGGCGCCCTCCTCGCCAACATCGTCTCGGTGATCCTGCTGGTCATCGAGACCGTGTCCTACCGGCGCCGCTGACCCGGCAGCGGCCGGTCCACCCCCATGGTCAACCTGCTCCAGCTGCTGCAGCGGGGCAAGCCTGCCCGCAACCGCCCGGACAGCCTGCGGCGGGTGCGCGTCGAGGTGCCCGCGGAGCCGCCCGCGACCGACGCGCTGTTCCTCGTCCTGCGACGGATGCGGATGCCGCTCGTCGTGGTGGTGTCGGTCTTCGCGCTGATGACCTTCGGGCTGTCGGTGATGCCGGGTTCGGAGGCCAACCCCGAGCGCCTGTCGGTCTTCGACTCCTTCTACGTCATCAGCTACACCGGCCTGACGATCGGTTTCGGCGAGGTGCCGCACCCGTTCTCCTACCCGCAGCGGATCTGGGTGACGCTGACGATCTACGCCAGCGTGATCGCGTGGTCCTACAGCCTGGCCTCGCTGCTGGCGCTCGCCCAGGAGCACACCTTCCGGCAGGCCATCGCCCTGCAGCGCTTCGGGCGCAAGGTGCGCGGGATCAACGTGCCGTACGTGCTCGTCGTCGGCTACGGCCAGGCCGGCGAGGCCGTGTGCCGGGCGCTGGACGACCAGGGCCGGCAGTTCGTCGTGCTCGACAGCGACCCGGAGCGCGTCCAGCGGCTGGCCCTGGACGGCTACTCCACCGACATCGCCGGGCTGGCGGCCAGCGGGCGGGACCCGCGGATCCTGGGCATGGCGGGGCTGGCGCACGACAACTGCGAGGCGGTGCTCGCGCTGACCGACAACGACGAGACCAACCTCTCCGTCGTCATGAGCGTCAACCTGCTGCGGCCCGAGCTCATGGTCATCGCCCGCTCGAGCGACCGCGAGCACGCGCAGCAGATGCACGACTTCGCCGCCGACGTGGTCATCAACCCGTTCGACCGCTACGGCGCCTACCTGGTGATGGCGCTGCGCCGGCCGGCCGGCTTCCGGCTGGCGTCCTGGTTGATGAGCCCGCGCGGGACCGAGCTGCCGCACAAGCTGGAGCACCTCTCCGACGGCCACTGGGTGGTCTGCGCCGACGGCACGTTCGGGTTCGAGGTCACCCGCGACCTGGAGAGCGCCGGCCTCGACGTCCTGCTCGTCGACCCGCGCGACGGGCGCCCGGACGTCTCGGACGCGGTGGGCTTCATCGCGGGAGCCGAGTCCGACATCGTCAACATGGCCATGGCGGCGCACGCCCGGATCGAGAACGACGAGCTCTTCATCGCGGTCCGGCAGAACTCCGCCGTCAACGAGGCCCCGCTGCGCGCCTTCGACGCCGACTCGGTGTTCGTGCCGACCGAGCTGCTGGCGCGCGAGGCGGTGGCCCGGATCACCTCGCCCAACTACTGGAGCTTCATCGACCACGTGCTGCACGAGGACGACGACTGGGACGCCCGGGTCATGGACGAGATCGTCGCCATCGTCGGGGACGAGACGCCCGTCAGCACCCGCCTCGACGTCGACTACAGCAACGCGCCCGCCGCGCTGCGCTGGATGAGCGACCACGAGCTGACGATCGGCGACCTGCTGCGCGACCCTGACGACCGTGAGGTCCGGCTCGCCGCCTACCCCGCCGTGCTCGTGCGCAACGGCCGGCGCAACTTCACCCCACCGCTCGAGATGACGCTCCGGGAGAACGACAGCCTGCTCTTCCTCGGACGCGAGGAGGACCTTCAGGTCATGCGCGCGACGCTCTTCCACGACAGCGCCGTGGAGTATGTCGTCACCGGTCGCGAGGTCGCCACCGCCTGGGTCTTCAGGGTCGTCCAGCGCATCCGGTGGCGTCTCCGCGACCGCGCGCGCTGACCGACCGGACGGGTCGCGGCGGAGCGGGACCGGACGTGGCACGGCGCGCGGGCCGTAGGGTGGGTGGATGGGTCTCTTCGACCGGCTGAAGAACGCCGCCTCCCCCCGCTCCGGCGAGCCCGAGGGGAGGGTGCGGGCACTGCCCGACCCGGGTGATGCTCCGGTGCGCGACCTGCCCCTGACGCCGGAGTCGCGGCGCATCGGTGACGAGGAGCGCGCACGGATCGCCGAGGCACTCGCCGTCCTCGAGTCCGAGGGCGTCGACGTCGGCGACCTGGGCTCGATCGCCGCAGGCCTCGACCGCGCCCTCGTCGACTGGCAGCAGCGGCACGGCGACGACCACGACGGGATCGTGCAGCGCTACGCGATCGGCATCGGCGAGCACCTGGTCCGCACGACGGACCTGGCGTGGTCGGTCGTCACGGACGTCTTCGGCACGGACCTCGCGGTGTCGGCGGGCGACTTCGTCGTGGTGCCGTCGAACCTCGTCGCCGTCCGCTGGATGCGCCGCGAGACCGGCTGGGTGCCCCGGGTCGTGGGCCACATCGTCGAGCTCCGCAACCGCTGACTCGCACGAACGACACGCACGAACGACCGGACGCGCGGTGCGGCAGTCGTGCACCGCACCGCGCGTCCGGTCGTTCGAAGGGCGTCAGCCCAGGTGGAGCGTCTGGCCCTCGATGATGAGGTTGGCGTCCGCCAGGTCGTTGACGGACACGAGGGTGCTGACCGAGACGCCGTGCTCGCGGGCGAGCTCGGCGAGGGTGTCGCCGCGCTCGACGGTCACGGTGCCCGAGGCGGTGCCGTCGGCGGGGACGAGCATCACGTCACCGGTGAAGATCAGGACGCCGCCGTCGACGAGGTCGTTGATCGCGACGAGGTCGCCGACAGTGGTGCCGTAGTCCTGCGCGATGGAGCCGGTGGTCTCGCCACGCTCGATGACGTGCTCGTCCAGGTCGGCGGCGACCGGGGCCTGCTGGGCCGGGGCCTGCTGGGCCGGGGCCTGCTCGACCGGGGCCTGCTCGACCGGGGCCTGCTCGACCGGGGCCTGCTCGACCGGGGCCTGCGACTGCTGGGGGGCGGCCTGCTGGGCCGGGGCCTGCTCGGCCGCGGGCTGCTCGGTCTGGGTCTCCTGCGGCGCGGCGTAGCTGGCGCCACCGGCGGTCAGGCCACCGACGACGGAGCAGGTCGGCCAGGCGCCGGGGCCCTGGACGGCGAGGGTCTTCTCGGCGACCGCGATCTGCTGGTCACGGCTGGCCAGGTCGGCGCGGGAGGCGTACTGCCCGCCGCCGAAGCCCTCCCAGGTGGACTGCGAGAACTGCAGACCGCCGTAGTAGCCGTTGCCGGTGTTGATGCTCCAGTTGCCGCCGGACTCGCACTGGGCGACGGCGTCCCAGGTGGAACCGCTGGCGGCCTGGGCGGCGCCGGCCCCGGTGGTGACGGCGGCCAGCGCGACGAGGCCGGTGGCGGCGCTCAGCGCGGTGATGCGGCGCGAGCTGATGGCACGGTGCTTCATGGATGAACCTCACGGGACGGGATCAGGGAAACGTCGCCGCAGCCGGAACCACGACGACGACTCACCGTGACGGGCTTTCCTGGGAGTTTCCCGACCCCATTCACATAAAACTCTCATAACCACCACGTGATCACTCCGTGATCTTCCCGTGATCTGCGATGATGCGAGCACATCGTGAGACCTGTCACATCCGGTGGCCCTGGCCCACCACCCGGCGCATCCGATGCCGCTCACGCCTGTCCGAGCAGGTACCTCCCGAAGTGCGGCACCGTGAACGCGATCCGACCCCGTTCGCCCGAGTAGATCAGCCCCTTCTTGAGCAGCGCGTCCCGCGCCGGCGAGAGCGACTGCGGCTTGCGTCCGAGGTGGGTGGCGATGTCGGCGGTGGCGACCGACCCCACCTCGTCGACGTCCCGGCCGGCCTCGGCCTGCTGGGCCGCGAGGTCGGCCATCGCGCGCAGGTACTCCCGCTCCCCCGGCGTCGCCCGCTCGTAGCGCGACCCGAAGAAGCCGACGGCGAGCTCGGCCTCCGCCTCGGGCGCGGCGACCCGCACGTCCTCCGCGGTGATCGGCGAGGCGGGCGCGAGGTCCCAGACCTCCTTGCCGTAGGCCTGGATGAAATAGGGGTAGCCGCCGGTCGCGGCATACATCGCCTCGAGCGCCTCCCCCGCCCACGCGGCGCCCTCGTCGGCCGCGGGGTTCTGCAGCGCCCGCGCGGCCTCCTCGCGGGAGAGCCGGTCGATGCGGTTGTAGCGGAACAGCCGCTCGGAGTAGGACTTGCTCGCCGAGAGCACGGCCGGCAGGTGCGGCAGCCCGGCGCCGACGACGATGACCGGCAGCGCCGACTGGCTCAGCTCGTGGCACGCGGCGCAGATCGCGGACACGTCCTCGGGCCCGAGGTCCTGCATCTCGTCGATGAAGATGCCCACGCCCTTGCCGACGTCCGCCGCGAGTCCGCCCACGTCGGTGAACAGCTCCACGAGGTCGATCTCGATGTCACCGGAGTCGGCCCGCCCGCTCATCGCGGGCACGTCGATGCCCGGGTTCCACCGGTCGCGCAGCTTGGCGCCGGGCTGGTCCTTCTGCGCGAAGGCCTTGATCACGCCGAGCACGTGGTCGACCTCCTCCCCGCGAGGGTGGCCCAGCTCGCGGACGGCGACGTGCAGCGCCGCAGCCATCGGGCGGCGCATGCCCTGCTCGGGTCGCGCCTCGTACTTCCCCGTCCCCCACCTCGCGCGCACCGCGGTGCTGCGCAGCGCGTTGAGCAGCACGGTCTTGCCGACGCCGCGCAGCCCGGTGAGGATCATCGAGCGCTCCGGCCGCCCCCGCCGGATCCGCTCGAGCACGACCTGGAAGCGTTCGAGCTGCTCGTCGCGGCCGGCGAGCTCGGGCGGGCGCTGGCCCGCCCCGGGGGCGTAGGGGTTCTTGATCGGATCCACGATCGGACTGTATGCCGTTCTCTAGGACTTTCGCGAGAGACACGCAGAGACGCCGATCGACACCCCACCGGCCGTCGAATCACCTTCTCTGCGCTGCTCTAGGCCGACGGCTAGAGTGGCCCAGATGCGTGCAGAGGCCCTGAGCGAGGTGCCGCTCGGCCAGCGGGTGACCGTCCGTCACCGCCTCCCCGACGGTGGCGCCAGCGATGCCGTGGGGCACCTGACGGAGCGCACCGCCGAGGCGGTCACGCTGCACACCCGCCGGGGGCCGGTCCAGATCCGCCTGCGCGACGTGCTCGTCGCCCGCGTCGTCGCCGCCGTGCCGTGGCGCGTCGCCTCCTTCCTGCGGCGCGCGGGGGTGGCGGTCCTCGACCTCGACGGGGTGCTCCGCACCTTCGACACCGAGGGTCACGTGGGTCGCGCCGCGGGCGAGCTGGGGATGGAGATGCGCGACCTCCTCGAGCTCGCGTTCGGGCTCCCGGAGGCGCGGGCGATGCTCACCGGCCGCTCCCGGCACGCCGAGTGGATGAGCGCGCTGCGGACCCGGCTGCTCACCGACACCCACCCCGAGGACGCCGTCGACCGCACCCTCGCGGCCTGGCTCGCCGACCGCGGCACGCCGCTTCCCCACAGCACGGACCTCGTCGACGAGCTGGTGGCGGCCGGCACCCCGGTCTTCGTCTTCACCAACGGCACCGACCGGGTCCCTGAGGAGCTGGAGCACATCGGCCTGGGGCACCTCGTCCCGCTGCTCCTCAACGCCTGCGACCTGGGCTTCGCCAAACCCGCACCCGCGGCGTATGCCGTCGCGCACGCCGAGATCGAACGTCGCCTCGGGCGCGCCGTGGGTCGCGCGGAGGTGCACTTCACCGACGACCGGCCGACGAACGTCGACGCGGCCAGGGTCTTCGGCTGGCAGGCCCGGGTCTTCACCCCGCCTGCCTGACGAGGAGCCGCCGGTCAGAGGACGGTGGGCTCCCGACCGTTCTCCGAGGTCATCGCCTTCCCCTGACGCTGCCACGACTGCATGCCGCCCTCGACGTTGACGACGTCGAAGCCCTGCTGCACGAGCCACTGGACCGTCCGGCCGGAGCGGCCGCCGCTGCGGCAGATGATCGGCAGCGACTCCTCGGTGCTGGGCAGCTCGTCGAGGCGGGCGGGCACGTCCCCCATCGCCAGGTGGATGGCGCCGGGGGCGTGGCCGGCGGCGAACTCGTCGGCCTCGCGGACGTCCACGACGAGGGCGTCGTCGGGCAGGTCGGTGACGGGGACGGTCGGGATCAGGCTCATGCGCCCATCCTCGCACCGGGCCCTCCAGCGCGCGCGGCTGCCGGGTCACCGCGCTCAGCGCAGCAGCCGGGACATCCTGCGGTCGGCCAGCTCCTTGCCGCCCGTCTGGCAGGTGGGGCAGTACTGCAGCGAGCTGTCCGCGAAGGACACCTCGTGGACGGTGTCGCCGCACACCGGGCACGGCTCGCCCGTCCGGCCGTGCACGTTCATGCCCGCCCGCTTGGCGTCCTTGAGCTCGGTGGCCGGCCGCCCCTCGGCCGCCAGCACCGCTGCGGTGAGGGTCGTGCGCAGCGCCTCGTAGAGCTTCTGCACCTCCTCCTCTGTCAGCGTCGCGGCGATCGCGAACGGCGAGAGCCGCGCGGCGTGCAGGACCTCGTCGGAGTAGGCGTTGCCGACGCCGGCGAGCACCGACTGGTCTCTCAGCAGGCCCTTGACCTGGGTCCGACGCCCCTGGAGCAGCGCCGCGAACTGCTCCGGGCCGAAGTCCTCGGCCATCGGGTCCGGGCCGAGGCTGGCGACGCCCTTCACCTCGGTGGGGTCACGCACGACATACGCCGCCAGGCCCTTCTTGGTCCCGGCCTCGGTGAGGTCGAAGCCGGAGTCGTCGTCGAGCCGCACCCGCAGCGCGATCGGGGACTTGCCCGGTCGCACGCGCGTCTCCGGCACCACGTCGTACCAGCGCAGCCAGCCCGCACGGGCGAGGTGGAAGACCAGGTGGGTGCCGTCCACGTCGAGGTCGACGAACTTGCCGTGCCGGGAGACGGCGTCGACGGGGCTGCCGACGAGCGCGTCCGGCGGCGGGTCGAAGGTCTTCAGGACCGCGATCGAGCCGAGCTCGACGTCGGTGACGACGCGGCCCACGGCCCGCTCGGCGAGGAAGTCGACGAGAGCCTGGACCTCGGGCAGCTCAGGCACGTCGGGCCTCGCCGTCCGGACTCCCGTCGCGCTCGCGCCGCCCCTCGCGCGCCGCCACGAGCAGCTGGTGCAGTCCGTAGCCGTTGCTGGCCTTGAGCATCGGGACGTTGGGCCGCTTGCCGAGCAGCTCGTCGGTCGCCACCGGCAGACCGCTGGAGAGCACCTGCTGGGCCGGGGTCAGCTCGCGCAGGCAGATCGCCTCGACGGCCGCGGGGTGCTCGCTGGCGAACTCGCCGTAGATCACCGGGTCGTGCTGGCCGTCGTCGCCGACGAGGATCCAGCGCAGGCGCGGGAAGTCGGCGCACAGCCGGCGCAGCTCCTCCTCCTTGTGCTCCTGCCCGGAGCGGAACCAGCCGGTGTTGGTCGGGCCCCAGTCGGTGAGGAGCAGCGGGCCGAGCGGGTAGTCGTGCCGCCGCAGGAAGCGGGTCAGCGCCGGCGCGGTGTTCCAGGCGCCGGTCGAGAGGTAGAAGACCGGCATCCGCGGCTCCTCGGCGACGAGCGCGCGGTAGAGGGAGCCCATGCCGGGCACCTTCTCGCGCACCAGCTCCGAGCGCACGAAGGTGTTCCACCCGGCGATGAAGATACGCGGCAGGTGGGTGACCATGATCGTGTCGTCGATGTCGCTGACCAGGCCGACCTGCACGTCGGGGTCGACGACCATCACCGAGACCGTGACGGTGTCGCCGTTGGCCGACGTGATGCTGGCCTCCTGCCAGCCCGGCCCGAGCCCGTGCCCGGGGACCTGCGCGTCGACGTAGCCGCCACGGTCGCTGACCGCCTCGACCTGCGCGTTCCCGATCGTGACGCTCACCCTCACGCCTCCGGCGGGGGCGGTGAGGAAGACCCGCCAGCCGCGCTGGGCGATGTCCAGGAGCGAGTCGTGCGCGTGGGTCAGCGCGGTCCGACGTTCCTCGGGCTCGTGGCGCGAGAGCACGACGCGCGCGAAGACGCGTGCGTGCTCGGCGTTGGCATAGCCGGTGTAGCCGAAGACCCGCTCGTGCCAGCCCTTCCTGCGCAGGCGTGACTCGATGCGGCGTCGGACCGAGTCCTCGAACCGGGCCGCGATGTGGGGACGCGCCATGCGCACACCCTAGTGGGCACCACCCACGAGCGGGTATGGCGTGCCAGAAGGTATGACGTCTCAGGCGAACCGGCCGGGTGCGTCGCGACCGCCGGTCAGTTGGAGCCGATGAGCGCGGACGCCTCCGTCAGGCGGGCGGCGGTGGCGCGCGCCCGTTCCTCGGCGGCCGTCTGCTCCGGGTCCGCGTCCTCGGCGTCCTCGGCGCTCGCCGCGGGGTCCGGGACCTCGGGGTCGAGGGCCTCGAGGGCGTGGGCCTCGACCGCCGCCCAGGTGGGACCGTCGACCAGCCCCGAGGGCTCGAGGTCGGCGCCCTTCTGGACCTCCATGACGGCGGCCTCGGTGATCGGGCCGAACGAGCCGTCCGCCTCGACGCCGAGAAGCTCCTGCAGCAGGGTCACGGCACCACCGGCGTAGGGGTTCTCGAGGTCGGTCTCCGTCAGCGCGGCTGCCACGAGGGCGCCGTCCGGGTCGGCGGTCCGGTCCAGGCTGCCCCGGTGCAGGGCGACCTCGCGCACGACGATGGTGGGGTGGGCGACACGCTCGAGCGGGACCCAGGTCAGGGGGGTGACGACGGCCGGGTCGTCGCCCCGGCGGGCCGCCTGGGCCGCGAGCAGCGGGACCGTCTCCTCGAACTCCGCGAGCGCAGCGGCGGTGAGCGGGCCGAACGAGCCGTCGGTCTCGACCCCGAGCGCCTCCTGCAGCACCTTCACCGCCTCGCCCTGGTCACCCTCGGTCAGGACGTCGCGACGGTGGGGGGTGAACTCGGTCCGCTGCCAGTCGGCGGGGGCGATCGACAGGGCACCCGCGGGAAGGGGCGAGAGCTCCCAGCCCTGGGCCACGGCATACGTGAAGTCGTCGGCGACCCCGGTCGCGGGCAGTCCGTTCTCCTGCTGCCACTCCATGAGCGCACGTCGGGTGACGTCGTCGAGGACGCCGTTGACCGGCAGGCCCAGCTCCTGCTGCAGCATCGAGACCCCGTTGCCGGACTCGCCGGGGCGGACCCGGCCGAGACCGGTCGCCGGCGCCTCCGCGACGACGGGCTCGCACGGTGCGAGCCGGACCGTCTGGTGGACGGCGGCGTACTGCCAGGGGGTGACGTCGCAGGGGCCCAGGTCCGGCTGGGTGACCGCGACGCCCGTCCACCAGGAGGTGCGCATCTGGGCACCGTCCCAGGTGAAGGAGAAGTGGATGTGGTCGGTGTGCGGGTTGGCGGTGTAGAAGCTCCAGGTGCGGCTGTCGGCGCTCCAGATGAGGCCGTTCCAGATGAGGTACTCCAGACCGAAGCGGTGGGCCATCTCGCCGTCGTTGTCGGTCAGCCAGGTGATCGTGGAGTCGGCGATCTGCCGGTCGACGGGGTCCCAGGCGTCCAGCGCCCAGTCGAGCGCCCGACCGTCGTGGTGGAACGAGGCGTAGTCGATGCACGGACGGGCACCGGAGTAGGCCGGGCGGCCGTAGTGCTGACTGAGCAGCAGCGCGAAGGCGGTGACACCGGGGCGGTCGACCGGGTCGCAGGAGACCTGCTGCGCGAACGGACCCTTGGCGTCGACCTCGGCGGGCAGGCCCTCGTTGACCGGCGGGTCGGGGACGACGGAAGGGTCGATGGCGACGGGGATGAAGGTGGCCGCACCGCCGAACCCACCGTCGGGGCTGAAGCCGGAGCGGGTGGCGGGTGCGGGTAGGACGGCCGGGAGGGGAACCGGGGAGGTGTCCGGCGCGTCTCCCCCCGAATCGGGTGCGGTGGCGTCCGCGGCGAACGCGGGGGCGCCACCGGCCATCAGCACGCCGCACAGCAGGAGTGCGGCCCGGGCACGAGCTCCCGGACCGAGCATGCCGCTACCCCTGTGGCGCGCTCCCCCTCTACGTGGCATTTCCTGTTGCTCCTCGTCATTCCACGGCTCACAACCAGCCCCAGACCGTGATTGGTTCGCCGATCCGAGACTATGCCCCCCGGGTGGTCCGTGACCACCCTTGTGAGTGGATCGTGATGACGGAGAGACCAACAACACAGTGCGGGTGATCACACACATCCCACCAGTCACTCCAGTTACTTCTGACCCACGTCGCCGGAGGCGCTCACCGAGCGTCCTCCCGGACGTCGAGCAGCCGGCGGTAGAGGGCCGCGTGCGCAGCCGCGAGACGTCCCCGTTGCTCCCGGCGCTGGTCGGCCGTCACGACCGGCGGCGCCGTGCGTGCCGTCGCCAGCAGCCCGACCAGCGTCTCCACCGTCGGCGCCTCTCCCACCGGGCCCCACGTCAGCACCCCGCCCTGCTCGGCCACGAAACCCACGTCCGGCGCCAGCGCCCAGGTCCCGACGTCGCGGCACGCCTCCACCCAGCCCGAGTGCGTGCCCCACGCATAGGCCAGCACCGAGACGTCCAGCCCCCGCAGGTAGTCATACAGCTGGTCGTCGTCCATCCGTTCCGTGAGCACGACACGCGTCCGACCGTCGGCCGCCAGCCGCTCGAGCTCACGGTGCACGTCCGCGTCGTACCGGGCGAAGACGGGGTCCATCACCTCCGGGTGCGCGTGCACGACCAGCTCGGCCCCGGCGACGCGGTCGACGGCCGCGCGCAGCGGTCCGAGGACCGGCAGCGGGTCGAGGTTCGGCCGGAGGCTCTTCAGGTGCAGCCCCACGACGAGTCCGTCGTGGGGCGGTCGGGGCGCACCCACGAGCTCGAGGGGGACGACGTGGGGGTGGGCGACCACCGCCGGACGCCGCCCCCACCGGCGCTCGACGAGGTCGGCGGCACCCCGCGTGAGGGTGAGGAGCGCATCGGCGGCCGGCACGAGCAGGTCGAGCTGCTCGTCGTAGTGGGTCTGGTCGCTCAGCTGCGGGTGCGCGAGGTCGTGCACGGTGAGGACGAGCGGCATACCCGTCTCCTCGAGCGCACCCAGCCACGCCCGCAGCTGTCCGAGCGTGTGCCCCTCGGTGCCGAAGTGGAGATGGACGACGTCGACCTCGTCCGCGTGCTCCCGGACCCACGCCGCTTCGAGCGCGGGGTGGGGCCACCAGACCCCCGGCGGAGCGCCCGGCACGGGCGGGTCGGGCAGGTGCACCACCTCGGGGTATGGCGTCTCCTCGGCCGGTCGGAGGTGCTCGGCGTAGGCGTGGCCCGCGGGGATGTGCTGCACGCGGACCGGCGGCCGGGTCATGGCGTCGCCACCCAGACGCCGTCGGGGCCCCGGGCCGCCAGCCCACGCCGCGCGTAGTCCTCCAGCCAGCCCTCCATCGGCCACCACCCCCACCGCCGGGCGAAGACGCCCGCGTTGCGGACGACGGCCGCCACATGGCCCCGGTCGACCGAGGCCGGTGGGTGGTGCTGGTGGTAGGCGGTGGCGCCGCCCACCCAGGTCAGGCTGCCGCCCAGCGACCCCACGGTCATCGCGAAGTCGGTGTCCTCCCCGCCGTAGCCGACGAACTCCGGGCAGAACCCGCCCGTCGTCGCGAAGTCCTCGGCGGTCAGCGCGAACGACAGCGACCAGAACTGCCGTAGGTCAGGCTCCGCACGCGTCTCGCCCGGCGCCAGGCGAACGCGGTCCGGGCGGTGCTCACCCAGCTCGGCGAGCCGGTCGAGGTCGTAGCCCTCCGGTGACGGCGGGAGGTAGGCGACGTCGCCGCACCACAGCGCCGGGCGCGGGGGCGGGGGCGGGGCTGCGGCGAGCGCGTGGTGGGCGTAGGTGCGCAGCGTGTCCGGACCGGGGATGCAGTCGACGTCCAGGAAGACGAGCAGCTCGGACCCCAGCTCGGCAGCCCGGGCGGCCGCCGCGTTGCGGGCCGCGGCCAGCGGCAGGCCCCGCTCGTCCACCGGCACGTCGACGACCTCGGTGGGCCAGGGACCGCCGACACCGTCGACACGTCCCTGGCGCAGCGCCGGGTCGTCCATGGCGGCGACGACGTGGACGTCCGGTGGACGGGACGACGCACGGAGCCCGGCGACCTGCCGGCGCAGGTGGTCGTGCCGCCCGTGGGTCAGGGTGACGACGGCGACGCTCATCGTCGCTCCCGGCCGGTGGGCCCGACCCGTTCGGCCAGCCGCTCGAGCAGGTCGGCGGCCCGGGCGGCGCCGTCGCCGCCCCACACGGCCCAGCCGTCCCCTCCGAGGGTGAGCGCCCGGGACAGCAGACCGACCCACTCGTGGGCGGCCGGCCAGCCGAGTCCCGTCGCGGCGAGCCCCATCCGTCCGAGGGCACGGGCGGTGGCCGCCTGCTCGTCGTACGGTCGGGGCTGTGCCAGCACCACGGCCGGCCGGCGGGCGAGCGCGACGTCCGCGACCGACCCCTGGCCGGCGTGGCAGACGACGACGTCGGCGGCCAGCAGGTCGGCCCAGAGGTCGGGGGAGGTCGGGTGGCCACCGCCCCGCACCTCCCAGGTCCAGCCGGGGGTCGCGCGTCGTGCCTCCTCGAGGGCCGCGGCCGGCAGGTCGTCGCCGCCGCCGCCCCAGAGCACGAGGACCCGGCGCGCCTCAGGGGTCGTCGACGCCGGCGCGTCATCGAGGTTCGCAGAGGGCTCGACCGGGGGCGGGTCGAGCGCGCTGATGCCGCCGACGTGCCAGACCTTGTCCCACCAGTGCGACGGCCAGCCGCCGTCCGGGTGGGCGCCGGCCGGCCACGGCGCCAGCAGCGCCTCCGCCAGGTCGTAGGCGATGATGTGCGACCGGTCGGTGCGCTCGCCGGGCATGGCCGCCACCACCACGGGTATGCCGCACAGCCGCGCCTGGAGCGTGACCTCGACCGAGACGTCGACCACCATCAGGTCCGGCGACGTGTCGCCGATCCAGTCGACCAGCTGGCGGTGGCGCGCCTGCAGGCCGGGGTGGTGGCGGGGCACCCAGTGCAGCGTGTCCCCGGCCGTGACGTCGGCGAGAGCACTGTCTGGCACCGGCGGCACGTCGTCACTCGCCAGGTCCACCCACTCACCCGGCCACCCCTCGGGCCGGCCGCCGGAGCCGAGCCCGACCACCGGACGGGTCAACCTCCTCGCGACCGCGGTCGCCCGTCTGGTGTGCCCGGAGCCGTGATGATGGACGTAGTAGCCGATCACACCGGCACCTGGACCGCGGATCCGGGGCGAGGACGACGCACCGGTCGGTGCCTCGGCGGGCCTGCCGGGTCCGCGCCGGGGTCGGTGAGGAGCCGCGCGTAGAGCTGCAGGTAGCCCTCGACCATCCGCTCCACCGAGTGATGCTCCACCGCGACGGCACGGGCACGCTCGCGCGGCCGGCTCAGCACGTCGGGCAGCGCGGCCGCCGACCGCTCCACGACGTCCGGGCCCGGGGCCACGAGCACCCCGACCTCCGGCCGGACGACCTCCGACAGCCCGCCACGGTCGAACGCCAGCACGGGCGTGCCGCAGGCCAGCGCCTCGGCGGCGACCAGGCCGTAGGGCTCGTCCCACGCGGGCGTCACCAGGGCCGCGGCACTCGTGCCGACGAGGTGCGCGAGCTCGGGGTCGCTGAGGTGGCCGGCGTACTCCACCCCCGAGCCCAGCAACGGCCACAGCACGTCGCGGGCGTAGTCGCCGTCCGAGACCGGACCGGCCAGCACGAGCGGCATGCCCGCCCGCCGCGCGATCTGCACGGCCAGGTGCGGGGCCTTCTCGGGCACGATCCGGCCCGCCCAGACGAGACGCTCACCACCGGGACCGGCACGCCATACCCCGGTGTCGACGCCGTTGGGCACGACCCGGGCGCGGACGAGGGGCTTCCAGGCCTGCGCGGTCCAGCGGCTCACCGCCGCGAAGTGCGGACGGCGCCCGCCGGTCGCGGCATGGGAGGCGGTCACCGCAGACTCGAGCCAGGGCGTCGGCGGCGTGTGGAGGGTGGTGAGGAAGGGCATCGGCAGGACCGGTGACATCGCGACCGGCAGGTAGTGCAGGGCGTGGTTGTGGACCACGTCGACGTCGTCGCGGCCGGTCAGGCCCATCATGAGGTGGAGGTAGGCATGGTGGCGGTCGAGCCAGCCCGGGTCCGGCATCGAGACGTCGCTGCGCGCCGCCGGGCTGAGCTCGAGCCGGTCGGGCACGAGGTAGTCAGCGCCCACGAGCTGGTCGCTGCCCTCCGCGGCGAAGACGGTGACGCGGTGTCCGCGCGCGACCAGCCCGCGCGCCAGGTGCCAGGTCATCGCCTCCAGGCCGCCGGGGAAGGGCTGCCGGATGGGGAAACGCGTGTGGCCGATCACCAGGACGTGCACGGACCACGCTCCTCTCCGCTGCGCGCGGGTGCCTGCGGCACGCCCACCGCGCAGTGATGGGCCTCTCTCCGGACGATAGGCCGGGTCCCTGGGAGCCACAACCCCCGCAGGGGTGAAGCGGGTGCAGCCAGGCCGGCGACGGTCGGGTTTACGCTGTCAGGCATGCCTCCTGTGACGGTCGCCCTGAGGAACGACTACGAGGTCGTCGTGCGTGGGCTGGAGCGGATGCTCGAGCCGTTCGCCGACCGGGTGCGCGTCGTGGAGATGGACCTCGGGGTCGGGCCCGCGACCGCCGTGGACGTCACGCTGCACGACACCTTCTCCCAGCCCCAGGTCGACGCCGACGACATCGACCTCGTGCTGGGCCACCCGCTGGCGGGCCGGGTCGTGGTCTACAGCTGGAACGTGCAGCCTGCCCTCGTCCGGCGGGCGATCGACAAGGGCTGCGCGGGGTACGTCGACAAGTCGGTGAGCGCGGAGGAGCTCGTGTCCATCCTCGAGCGGGTCGCGACCGGGGAGGTCATCACCCCCGGCAGCGGGAGCGCGCCGGGACCGGAACCCGGCCCCACCGACTACCCCGGTCGGCAGGAGGGGCTCTCGCCGCGCGAGGCGGAGGTGGTGGTCCTCATCACGCAGGGCCTGACGAACGACGACATCGCCCGCCGTGCCTACCTGTCGATCAACACGGTGAAGTCCTACATCCGCAGCGCCTACCAGAAGATGGGGGTGGTGCGGCGGTCCGAGGCCGTCCGCTGGGGCATGGAGCACGGGATGCTGCCCGACCACGGGCGCGCGGTGCGAGGCGAGGAGTGAGGTATGACGCAGGAGAACACCCAGGCGCAGGACGGCCCCGGTAGCGACCGCACGGGCCGCGATCTCGACGCCGAGCACACCCGGCCCCCCGGTGCGACCGACGCCGAGATCGAGGCGGCCGGCGCGATCAGCGAGGCGCTGGAGAAGGTCGAGCGCGCGCGGGGCCACCTCTACTCCTTCCACCAGCTCATCGGCGCAGCGGATCTCGGCTTCGGAGACGGCGCCGACCAGCTCGCGGCGAGCGGCCACGCGGAGCTGGCGGAGCGGCTCCGCGAGGAGCTCATCGGGCTGAACGTCCTCGCCGGGCGGTGGACGTTCCAGGTCGTGGAGGACTTCGACGACACCTACTGGACGACGGCGCGCGAGCTCGACCGCGCCGTGCGCGACGAGGTCGCCGGCGGCCGCAGGCACGTCTTCGAGGCCGAGATGAAGCAGCGGCGCCGCACCCACGGCCGCCCCGGCCACGAGGCGACCCCCGAGGACCTCTGAGGTCACGCGCGGCTGCGAGGCGTCACCCGCGGCCGTCCTCGGCGGCGTCACCCGCAGCGTCACACTGTCACCCCGGCGTCACGTCCTTGCGGAGGTCCGTCACTGAGGACGTCACTGAGGAGGACCCGGGCGGTCAGGGCAGCCCAGGGACTCCTCGGTCGCCCGACGGCTAGGCACACCTCAGGGGACCGGCCCTGTGGACAACGACCGTCGTCGACAGGCTCTGTCGTGCAGCGTGTCGAGCATGCCGACAGTCCTCACCCGCAGCCAGGCCAAGACCCAGGGCACCACCTATGCCACGCTCCGCCACAACGTGGCGACCGGTCGTTGGCAGCGCGTCTTCCCCGGAGTCTTCCTCACCCACTCCGGCACCATCACCTGGCGGGAGCGCGTGCGGGCGGCGGCGCTGGCCAGGGGCCGGGGCGCGGTGGTCAGCCTCGAGTGCGCGCTCAGGCTGTGGAACCTCACCGACCGCGAGCCACCCATCATCACGCTGGCCGAGCCGCAGTCGACACGCCGAACGGGCACGCTGCCGGGGGTGAGGGTCCGGCGACGACGCAGACTCGCACCCGGGCTGCGGTACGGCATACCGGTGACGTCGGCAGCGCAGACCGTCCTCGACGTCGTCGCGCTGCCCAGCACGTGCCTGGACGACACGCTGGCGCTGATCACCCGCGCCGTCGCCACGCGCAGGGTGACCCTCGACGAGCTGCGTGCGGAGCTGGGACATCACCCTCGTCATCCCAAGAGGCAGCTGCTCACCCAGGTGCTCACCGCGGCGCTGGACGGTCTCGAGAGCGCGGCCGAGGTGCGGTACGTGCGTGATGTCGAAGAGGCTCACGGGCTTCCCTCTATGGACAGGCAGGCACCTCTCGAGGATCCCGACGCCGGAGCGAGCGGCCGCACGCGACGGATGGACTTCCGGGACGCTGAACGCCGGATCAGGATGGAGGTCGACGGGGAGCTCTACCACCGCGAGCGGCAGAAGCAGGACCGCGCTCGTGACCGTCAGGCCGCCGGGCAGAACGAGACCGCTCTCCGGGCCGGCTGGGCGGAGATCGTCGCCACCCCGTGCGAGGTGGCGGCCGACGTGGCAGTCGTCCAGATCGCCCGCGGCTGGACCGGTCGCCCGCACGGCTGCGGTCCCGGCTGCGCTGTCACCGAGGACCCGCGGCTCCGGGTCGGCGTGACGGCGTGACGGCGTGACGGCGGGACGGCGGGACGGCCACCCGCAGCCCCACCGCGGAGGAGGTCCGGGTCACCGAGGAGGACCTGGGCGGTCAGGGCAGCCCAGGTCCTCCTCAGTCAGTGATCACGGGTCGGCCGTGGGCCCGACAGGCGCCCCGCCGACCCCGCGCCTCACATCCCGTCGACGAACTCCCGCGCAACGTCGGCCGGGTTCTGGCCCTCGGTGACGACCTGGACCATCATGTCGGTCAGGTTGTCGGTCGTGAGAGCGGCGGAGACCTCGTTGAGCGCGTCCTCGACGGCCGCGTTGACGGCGTCCGTGCGGATGAGCGGCACGATGTTCTGCGCGGCGAACAGCGACTCCGGGTCCTCGAGCACGACGAAGCCGTTCTCGCCGACGGCCGGGTCGGTCGTGAAGATGTTGGCCACGTCGACCTGACCGTTGACCAGCGCCTGGACCGTCAGGTTGGAGCCGGCGGCCAGCGAGCGGAACTGCGAGAACTCCAGGCCGTAGACCTCCGCGAGCCCGTCGACACCGTTGGGCCGCGACTCGAACTCCGGCGGTCCGCCGAGCACCAGGTCGGCGGCGTGCTCCTCGAGGTCGGGGATGGAGGTCAGGCCGAGCTCCTCGGCGGTCTCACCGGTGACGACCAGCGAGTCCTTGTCCTCCGCCGAGCTGATCTCGAGCAGCTGCAGGCCCTCGGGCAGGTTCTCCTGCGCGTCGGCGAGCACCTCCTCGGAGGAGGTGACGGTGATCTCGGGGTTGAGGTAGGTCGCGAGGCCACCGGTGTACTCCGGCAGGACGTCGATCGAGCCGTCCTCCAGCCCCGCGACGTAGGTCTCGCGGCTGCCGATGTTGAGCGTCGTCGAGACGTCGAGACCGGCGTCGGACAGCGCGGCGGCGTAGATCTCGGCCAGCAGGACGTTCTCCGGGAAGTTCGCGGAGCCGACGGTGATCTCGCCCCCGTCCGCGGCGGCGCCGGTCTCGTCGGCGCTCTCGGTCCCGGTGCCGGGGTCGTCGGTGCCGGAGTCGAGCGGGTCGCCCGAGCCGCAGGCGGCGAGGGTGACGAGGGCGGTCATGGACAGGGCGACGACGGTCGTCGGGCGCATGGTTTCCTCCGAGGGTGGGGGGGCGGTGGGGTCAACACCGCAACGGCGGCAGGTATGCCGTCCTTCAGCGGCTCGGGTGGACCGGTGTTCCGGTGCGGGCTTCGGGCGACGGGTGAGGGTTCGGTCCTGGGTGGTCTCAGTGTGCCGCGTGGACGCTCAGGCCGGGTGAGACGACCAGCCGCTGGACGAGCGCGATGGCCTGGTCGACGAGCAGGGCGACGGCCGCGACCACCAGCGCACCACCGGCCATCTGACCGTAGTCGCGCGAGGCGAGCCCGTCGATGAGGAAGCGGCCGAGCCCACCCAGACCCACGATCGCGGCGATCGTGGCGGTGCCGATGATCTGCAGCATGGCGGCGCGCACGCCGGACATGATGAGCGGGAGGGCGCCCGGCACCTCGACCTGGCGCAGCACCTGGCTGCCGGTCATCCCCATGCCCCGGGCGGCGTCGCGCGCGGCGCCGTCGGTCGCCTGCACCCCGGCATAGGTCCCGGAGAGGATCGGCGGGACCGCCAGCAGCACGAGGACGATGAGCGCGGGCAGCTCGAAGGCGAGCTCACCGCGCATCCTCGGGAGCAGGAGCAGCACGGCGATGAACAGGACGCCGAGCGACGGGATGGCACGGAAGCCGCCCGCGATGTTCACGGCCAGCCACCGACCTCGACCGGTGTGCCCGACCCACAGCCCGACCGGGACGGCGATGAGCGCCGCGACGAGCAGGGCGATGAAGGAGTAGCGCAGGTGGGCCAGCGACTGCGACACGATCCCGCCGGCCCCCGACCAGCTGGCGGGGTCGGTGAGCCACAGCCAGGTCTCGGTCAGCGCGTTCACGCCGGCACCCCCCGTCGCAGCCAGGGCGTCACGAGCCGGGCCAGCAGCGCGATGAGGGCGTCGAGCATCAGCGCCAGCACGACGCAGGCCGCCACCCCGACGACGATCGGCCCCATTGCGTTGCGGTTGAAGCCGTCGGTGAAGAGCTGGCCGAGCTGGCTGACACCGACCAGCGAGGCGATGGAGACGATCGACACGTTGCTCACGGCCGCGACCCGCAGGCCCGCGGCGACGACGGGCACGGCCAGCGGCAGGTCGACGGCGACGAGCCGCCGCAGCTCGCCGTACCCCATGGCGGTCGCGGCCTGCCGCACCGGCCCCGGCACCGATCCCAGCCCGTCGGCGACGGTGCGGGTGAGCAGGGCGACGGTGTAGACGGTCATGGCCACGAGCACGTTGGCGTCGTCGAGGATCCGCGTGCCGAGCACCAGCGGCAGCAGGATGAACAGCGCCAGCGACGGGATCGTGTAGAGCAGGCTGGTGCCCGCCACCACGGTCGGCCCGAGCCACCGCCACCGCACCGCGAGCCATCCCAGCGGCAGGCTGACCAGCAGACCGATCAGCAGGGGCACGCCGGCGAGGTAGAGGTGGCGCAGCCCGAGCTCCCACACGGTCGCCAGCTCGACGCCCCCGATCACGACTCCCCCGACCGTGCGCGGAGGGTGGCGGCCAGCACCTCGTCGGCCGTCACCGTCCCCACGACCCGACCGTCGTCCACGACCACCCCCCGCCCGCTCGGCGACGACAGGGCCGCGTCCAGCAGCGTGCGAGCGCTCGCGTCCACCTCGGCCAGTGTCCCCAACCGGTGCAGCCTCCCCTCCGGCACCGGACCGCCCCAGCCGTTCACGTCGACCCAGCCCAGCGGCGCCCCCCCGCCGTCCGCGACCAGCACCCAGCCGGCCCCGGCCACCACCGGCTGGCCCAGCTGCACTGTCGCCTCCTCGCGCAGCGGCAGGTCCGGCCGCGCGAAGCCCAGCGCTCGATAGCCCCGGTCCTTGCCCACGAACCCGGCCACGAAGTCGTCCTCCGGCTCGGCCAGCAGCTCGGCGGGGGGAGCGAACTGCGCCAGATGCCCGCCGTGGCGCATCACCGCCACCTGGTCCCCCAGCGTCAGCGCCTCGTCGATGTCGTGCGTGACGAGCACGACCGTGATGCCCAGCTCGCGCTGGAGCCGCCGCACCTCCTCCTGCAGGTCCCCGCGCACGATCGGGTCGACCGCGCTGAACGGCTCGTCCATGAGCACGAGCTCCGGCCCGCTGGCCAGCGCCCGCGCCACCCCGACGCGCTGCTGCTGGCCGCCCGAGAGCTGGGCCGGGTAGCGCCGGGCCTGGTCGGCGGTCAGCCCGACCTTCTCCAGGGCCTCCATCGCAGCGGTGCGCGCCCGCCCCCGGTCCCAGCCGAGGAGCCGCGGCACTGTCATGACGTTGGCGAGCACGGTGCGGTGCGGGAAGAGCCCGGCGTGCTGGATGACGTAGCCGATGCTCCGCCGCAGCTGCGCCGCCGGCCGCTCCGACACGTCGTCGCCGTCGAGCAGGATGCGTCCGCTCGTCGGCTCGACCATCCGGTTGATCATGCGCAGCGAGGTGGTCTTGCCGCAGCCGGACGGCCCGACGAGCACCGTGATCCCCCCGCGCGGCACCTCGAGGCTGAGGTTGTCCACGGCCGTCGTGCCGTCGGCGTACCTCTTCGTTACGCTCTCGAAGCGGATCATTCCGCCGACCCTAGAGGGTCGTGCCGACGCTCGCCCGGTCACCGCGCCGGGAGGACGAGCGGGGCGTATGCCGCACGCGAGCGGGAAGGAGGGGCGGGATGGGGCAGCCGAAGCCCGTGGGTCGACCGGAGCGCCCGGACGCGGACGCAGACGTGGACGCAGACGTGGACGCGGACGCAGAGGTGGACGTGGAGCGCGCCGCCCGGCTCGTCGACGCGGCCAGGTGTGTGCTGCTCGACCTCGACGGACCGGTGACGCGGCTCTTCCCGGGCGACAGCTGGCTCGAGCTGTCGCGGCAGGTCCGCGACGCGGCGGTCGACGCGGCGGTCGCGGCGGGCCCGGGTCCGCTCACCGGCACGCTCGCCCGCGCCCTCGCCGACCAGACCGACCACGTCCAGTGCCTGCGCATCGTCGCCCACCACGCGCCGCACCTCCTGCCGCTCGTCGCCGACCTCGTCACCCGCGCCGAGCTGGAGGTCGCCCGCACCGCCACCGCCTACCCCGCCGCGGTCCGGCTCATCGAGCGCACCGTCGACCGCGGCGCGCAGGTCGCCGTCGTCACCAACAACGACCCCCGGGTCGTCGCCGTCGTCCTCGAGCGGGCGCGCCCCGGCCTCACCGCCCTCCTGGCCGGGGTCCACGGCCGCTCCGTGGGCACCGTCGACGACCTCAAGCCCCGGCCCGACCTGCTGCTTCGGGGCCTGGTCGACGCCGGCTGCGCGCCCGGCGACGCGGTCTTCCTCGGCGACTCCGTCACCGACGTGCAGGCCGGCGAGGCGGCGGGCGTCGTCGTGGTCGGCGTGTCCGAGGACGCCGCCCGGCGCGACGAGCTGCGGGCAGCGGGCGCCGTCGCCGTCCTGCCCGACCTGACCGCGCTCGCCCCCACGACCGGCGACGGTCCGGGGTGAGCGGACCCCGCGAACCTCGCCATACTCGGAGGATGTCCCAGGAACCCACGCCTCAGGAGCTGCCGGTGACCACGGTCCAGCGCCTCGCGGACACCTCCCTGCCGACCCGGCACGGCACCTTCCGCATGACCGCCTACCGCGACGGCACGGGCGAGGAGCACCTCGTCCTCAGCGTCGGCATCACCGAGACCGACCCGCCGACCGCCACCCCGCCGCTCGTCCGCGTGCACTCGGAGTGCCTGACCGGCGACGCGCTGGGCTCGCGCCGCTGCGACTGCGGCGAGCAGCTGCAGCACGCGCTGCACCTGGTCGCCCGCGAGGGGTGCGGCGCCCTCGTCTACGTCCGCGGGCACGAGGGCCGGGGCATCGGCCTGGTGGAGAAGCTGCGCGCCTACGCGCTCCAGGACGCCGGCCTCGACACCGTCGACGCCAACCTCGAGCTGGGCCACCCCGCCGACGCCCGCACCTACGACCAGACGGCGGCGATGCTCGCGGACCTGGGCGTGCACCGCATACGCCTGCTGTCCTCCAACCCCGCCAAGGAGGAGGCGCTGACGGCGCTCGGCGTCGAGGTGGTGGCGCGCCAGGCGCTCATCATGCCCGCGCGCCCGGAGAACGAGCACTACCTGCGCACCAAGCGCGACCGCATGGGCCACGACCGGGTCGCGGCGGGCGAGTGGCACCTCCTCCTCGCCGGCACCGTCCCGACCGCGGGGGTCCTGGCGGAGAGGTATGGCGACCTCGTCCGCCCGGGCGGGCCGGCCGTGGTCGCCCAGCTCGGCCAGAGCCTGGACGGATTCATCGCCAGCCGGACCGGCGACGCCCGCTTCGTCACCGGCGAGGAGGACCGCGAGCACCTCCACCGGCTGCGCGCGCTGGTCGACGCCGTGGTGGTGGGCGCGACCACCGCGGCGGCGGACGACGCGCGGCTCACCGTGCGGGCCGTGGCCGGGCCGCACCCCGTGCGCGTGGTGCTCGACCCGCGGGGCGTGCTGCCCGCCGACGCCACGATGCTCGTCGACGGGACCGCGCCGACCGTGTGGGTGGTGGGGCCGTCGGTGCCCGTGCCCGAGCACCTCGCCCCGCACGTCGAGGTCGTGGTCTGGCCCGAGGAGGGGGCGATGGAGCCGGTCGCCGTGCTCGCGCTGCTCCGCGACCGTGGGTTGGGGCGGGTGCTCGTCGAGGGCGGTGGCCGGCTCGTGTCCGCGTTCGTGCGGGCGGGGGTCGTGGACCGGCTCTACCTGACGACGGCTCCCCTGCTCATCGGCGACGGCGTCCCGGGGCTGCGCGTCGCCGGTGCCGACCGGCTCGACGACGCGCTGCGCCCACCCGTGCGCCGGTGGGTGCTGGGCGAGGACGTCGTGACCGAGTTCGACCTCACCGGGGCCGAGCCCGTGCTGCTGCGCTCAGTGGGGCAGGACGAGCAGGTCGACGTGGTGGACCCGCGCGGCGAGACCGCCTGAGTCCAGCTGCACGCGGCGCCGCCGGTGCCAGGCGGTGAGCGCGCGGAGGTGGTCCGCGGGGTCGGGAGAGGCGATAGCCTGCTCGACCGCCGCGGCCAGCCGCTCGTCGAGCCACCGACGGAGCAGGTGGGAACGGTCGGCGTCGAGGACCCACGGCGTCGGTGCCGAGCGCACGCGCGCACCACCGGCCTCGAGCAGCGCCGTGAGCACGGCGGCCGCCTCCGGGCCGGCGCAGGCCCGGCGTCGCTGGTGGTCGTCGAAGAGCCGTCGGACCAGGTCGTCGTCCGGGTCTGCGGGCTCCAGCTCGACGTGACCGGTGACCGTCAGCGACAGCAGCGCGGGAACGCGGTGGCGGAGGACCGCGCCGGCGAGCGCTTCCAGCTCGGCGGTGGGCAGCACGTCGAGCAGGGCGGCGCAGGTCAGCACGACCGGGTCGGTCTCGCGCGCCGCGAGGTCGGCGAGCAGGTGCCCGACCGTGGCGACCTCGGCCTCGACCCGGGTCGCGTCGCCGTGGTCGGGGTGCTCCAGGTGGCGGGGGTCGACGTCGACGACGACCCAGCGCTGCGGCCACGGCAGCCGCGCCTGGAGGTACACACGGTTGGCCCCCGTCCCGGCCCCGACGTCAACCACGACGACCGCATGGGCCCCGTGCGCCTCGAGGTGCTGCATGAGCAGCTCGAGCAGCCCGGACGCACCCCGGTCGCGGGCCTGCGAGTCGGCGGCGCGGCGCAGCGTCAGCCAGTCCTCGGCGGCCCGCGCCCCGTCGTGCGGGCTCACCGGGCGAGCCTGTCGAGCGCGGCGTCCAGGAGGTCCACGGTCCGGTCCCAGCCGGGCACCACCTCGCGCCGCCTCAGCGCGGACGCCCGCCAGCGTCCCCGCAGGTCGGTGTCGGTCAGCCACCGGCGGAGCAGCAGCGCGAGCTCGTCCGGGGCGTCGACGGTGACGGCCGCACCGGGCTGAGCGCTGCTCGGTCCACCGTCCGCGTCCCGGTCCTCGGTATCGCCCCCCAGGGACTCTTCTCCGCGCAGCGCCTCCTCGGCCCCGGTCCCCGCCCCCACCACCGTCGGTATGCCGTGCGCGTGCGCCTCGGTCACCACCAGCCCGAACGTCTCGATGCGCGACGGGTGGACCAGCAGGTCGGTCGCCGCCCAGGCCCGGTCCAGGGCGTCGCCGACGAGGGCCCCCGGCAGCCGGACCCGGTCGGAGAGGCCCCGCTCGCGCACGGCTGCGAGCACCGTCGCCAGGTGCGCGTCGTCCGGTGCCGGCCCGACGAGCACCGCCGCCCACGGCAGGTCCACGACCTGGTGCAGGGCGGCGAGGAGCACGAGGTGGTTCTTCATCGGGGTGAGCGCGGCGAGGGTCAGCATCTGCGGGGGGTCGCTGCCGGCCGCGACCTGCGCGGCGTCGGTCCCTGGCAGCGCCACGACGACACCCTTCAGCCCGAAACGCCGCGCCAGCTCCGCCTGCGCCCACCCGCTGGTGGCGACGACGAGGGAGGCCGCCCCCAGCGCCCGTCCCTCCAGCGCGTCGAACCGAGCGGCGTCGTCCCCGACCGCCCCGGCACCGTCGGCGAGCGTCGAGTGCACGAGCACGACCGTGGGGCGCTGCGCGGCGGACCGCTCTATCTCCTCCGGTGAGACGGACCCCACGAGTCCGTCGACGAGCACCGGCCCGTCCCCGGCCGCCGCGAGGACGTGGGCCAGTCGTCGCAGGTCCTCGGCCGACGGCCGCGGCCAGCTGCCCGGCACGGCCTCGACCCGCGGTGGCCGGCCCCGGCGCGCCCACGCCGAGGCGACGGAGGCGTCATACCGGTCCCCGCCGCTGGGGGTGGTCCGGGGCCGGTCGGGGACGACGAGGGTGAGGGTCACGCGCGCAGCGGCAGACGGTAGGAGGCCCAGGCGTCGGGGTGCTCGCGCAGGACGACCGTGAGGCCGTGGAGGGCGGCGGTGTCGACCGCCACGGCGAGCTGCTCGGCGACCCAGCACGCGAGGTACTCGGTGGTGGTGATCTGCCCGGCGAGCTCCGGCACGTCGTCGAGGTTGCGGTAGGACAGCCGGCCCAGCACCGCCTTCAGCGCCTCGGTCGCGGCACCGATGTCGAGGACCACGTTGTGCTCGTCGAGGTGCTCGCGCTCGAAGGTCGCCTCGACGACGAAGGTCGCGCCGTGCAGGCGCTGCGCCGCGCCGAAGAACGGGTCGGGCAGCGAGTGGGCGACCATCACGTGGTCGCGGACGGTGAGGGTGAACACGGGTCTCTCCGGTCAGTCGTAGCGGATCAGGTGGCACAGGCCGGGCGCCCCGTCGGCGAGCCGGGCCAGGAGGTCGGGCAGCTCCTCGAAGGGCGTCGGCCCCGCGAGCAGGGCGTCGAGCGTGTCGTCGGCCGCGGCCCGCAGGGCGACCTGCATGCGCCCGGCGTGGTCCCGCCGCGCCGACCGGTGCGGGCTGACGCGGCTCACCTGGCTCGCGCGCACCGCGAGCCGGCGGGAGTGGAAGGCGGAGCCGAGGTCGACGGTGACCGGGCGGTCGCCGTACCAGGACAGCTCGACCACCTCGCCCTCGTCGCCCAGCAGGTCGATCGACGTCTGCAGCCCCGCGGAGGTCGCCGAGCAGTGGACGACGAGGTCGCAGCCGTCGGCGGCGTCGGCGGGCTCGACCCCCCGGGCGCCGAGATGCCCGGCCAGGGCGGCCCGCTCGGGGTCGGGGTCGACGAGCTCGAGGCGCTCCAGCGGCATCCGCGCGAGCAGCGCGGTCACGCAGGCCCCCACCATGCCGCCGCCCACGACGGCGACCCGGTCGCCGAAGAGCGGACGTGCGTCCCACAGCGCGTTGACCGCCGTCTCCAGGGTGCCGAGCAGTACCGCGCGGTCGTCAGGGACGTCGTCGGGCAGCGCGGTGAGCGCGGTGACGGGCACGACATACCTGGTCTGGTGGGGGTGCAGGCAGAAGACCCGGCGCCCGACCCAGGCCGGGTCGCCGTCCTCGACGACACCGACGGAGAGGTAGCCGTACTTGACCGGCCCCGGCAGCCCGCCCACCTGGAAGGGAGCGCGCACCTGCTCGGCGACCGCTGCCGGGACGCCGCCGCGGTGGACGAGCAGCTCGCTGCCCCGGCTCACGGCCGAGCGCGTCGCCCGCACCAGCGCCTCGCCGGGTCCGGGGACGGGCAGCTCCTCGGTCCGGACCTCGCCGCGGCCGGGGGCGACGGTCCAGTACGCTCGGGCCTCCATGCGCGCCATTGTCACCCGCGGTCGCCGGTGGCGCCGCCCGGAACCCCCCACCCCCGCCGACCTGGTCACCGGGTTCCGCGGGCTGCTCGTGCTGGCCTGCGCGGCGCTCGTCCCGGCGGTGGACGCCGGTGGTGGTGGCGCGCGCGGATGGTGGCTGGTGGGGCTGGCGATGCTCGCGTGGGTGCTGGACGGCGTCGACGGGTATGTCGCTCGCCGCACCTCCACCGTGTCGGAGCGCGGTGCCCTGCTGGACTCGGGCGTGGACGGGACGCTCGTGCTGGTCATGTCGCTGGCGGTGGCGGGCGTGGCGCCGTGGTCGCTGGTCGGCGGGCTGCTGTGGCCGGTGTTCGTCCTCGTGCAGGTCTGGCGTCCAGCCTGGCGGCGCACCCTCCCCCACCGGAGGTGGCGCAAGGTGGCGGGCGGCACGCTGACGGGGACGCTGGTGATCGGTGCGGCGCCCTTCTGGCCGGAGGTCGCGGTCCAGGTCGCGGTGGGGCTGGCGGTGGCGCTCGTGGTGTGGTCCTTCGCCCAGGACGTCGCCTGGCTGGAACGAATGTCCAAGGTTTGTCCAGAGACGCGCTAGGCTTCGTCCTCACACAGGAGGTGGCACCGTGCACTACACGGTCAAGCAGGTGAGCGCACTGACGGGCATCGCCCCGGACCGGCTGCGCGCCTGGGAGCGACGCTACGGGGTCGTCAGCCCGCAGCGCAGCGAGTCGCGCTACCGCCTCTACGACGACGACGACCTCGCGCGCCTGCGGCTGATGCTGCGGCTCGTGGAGGCCGGGACCCCGGCGTCGCTGGCGGCCGAGCGGGTGCTGTCGTCGTCGGTCGCGGGAGCCGACTGGGAGGGCGCTGACGGGGTGGCGTCGGGCGGGGCCGCGTCGGGGGCGGCCGTGCCCGAACCGTCCACGGACGAGGCACCGGCATGGCCGCGGGTCGACCGGCCGCCGTTCGAGCCGGGGCTGCCGGCCGTGGACGCGCTCGTGGCTCCCGCCCAGTCGCTGGACCGGGCACAGGTGGACGGGGTGCTGGACCGGGCGTTCGCCGCAGGCCCGTTCGAGACGGTCGTGGAGGACTGGCTGGTGCCGGCGCTCGGAGCGCTGGGGATGGCGTGGGTCGACGGCAGGATCGACATCTCCGGCGAGCACTTCGTCAGCGCGGCCGTGCACCGGCGGCTGACCCGGGCGTTCGAGACGGCATCCGTCTCGGCGAAGGACGGGCCGGTCGTCCTCGTCGGCCTGCCGCCGGCGGCGCTGCACGAGCTGGGAGCCTTCGCCTTCGCCACCTGCCTGCGCCGGCTCGGCATCGACGTGCGGTGGCTCGGGCGGGACCTGCCCGTCGACAGCTGGGCGCACGCCCGTGCCACGCTGCGGCCGGACGCTGTCGTCGTGTCTGTGCCGACGGCGATGAACAGCGAGCTGGCGGCTGCCGTGGTGCAGCGCCTGCACGAGGAGGAGGCTGGCCTGCTGGTCTTCGTGGGTGGCCGTGGGGCCGACGGTGTGAATGCGGGGAACGGGGTGACCGCGGGGAACGGGGGTGCCGCCATCGCCCTGCCGGACTCGCTCGTGCAGTCGGCCCACGAGGTGGCCGTCGCCGTCCGCAGCGGCCACTGACGCCGGCTCACGCGCCACAGCACCGAGGGACCGCGGACGGAGAAGGTCATCCCACGACCCGCCCGTCCATCGTTTGTCAAATGTTTGTCCATGGTGCATGCTGGCCATCTCACAGGAGAGACTGGCGGCAGCACCGCAGCACCGCAGCACCGCCGCGCAGGCTCCGCCCCGACGCACGAGAAGAGCCGAGATGACCGCAGACGCCGCCAGCGCCCCTGACGCGCCGCACGCCCGCTTCTTCTCGGCGGGCCAGGCCCGGGCCGTCGACGAGCACGACCGCACCCTCTGGGACGTGCTGGAGGGCCTGACCCAGGGCGGGAAGCGGTTCCGGCCCGCCCTGCTCACCCGGCTCTACGCCGCTCTCGGCGGCCAGGAGCCCGCGGTCGCCGCACGGGTCGCCGACGCCGTCGAGCTGCTGCACACCGCGTTCGTCATCCACGACGACGTCATCGACGGCGACGACATCCGCCGCGGGCGCGCCAACGTCAACGGCACGTTCACCGCCCGCGCCACGGCCGAGGGCGTCCGGCCGGACCGCGCCCGCCGCTACGGCGAGGCGGCCGGCATCCTCGCCGGCGACCTCGCCCTCGCCGGGGCCGTCCGCGAGGTGGCCCTCTGCGGCGCGCGTCCCGACGTCGTCGTCCGGCTGCTCGACCTGCTCGAGGACGTCCTGCACCGCAGCGCGGCCGGCGAGCTCGCCGACGTCCGGGTCAGCCTGATGGGCGACACCACGGTCGACGAGGCGCTCGACGTCGCCGAGTGGAAGACGGCCGCCTACTCCTTCCAGCTCCCCCTCCAGGCCGCCGCGATCCTGGCCGACGCCCCCGACGACGTGGTCGCCGCGCTCGGCGACGTGGGGCGCGCCCTGGGCACCGCCTTCCAGCTGCGCGACGACCTCGACGGCGTCTTCGGCACGGTCGAGCGCACCGGCAAGGACCCGCTGTGCGACCTGCGCGAGGGCAAGGGCACCGCGCTCGTCGCCCTCGCCCGCACCAGCCCGCTGTGGCCGCAGCTCGCCCACTACGTCGGCGACCCCCGCCTCACCCCCGCCGGTGCCAGCATCGCCTGCGAGCTGCTCGAGGCCAGCGGCGCCCGCTGCGCCGTCGAGGAGCTGATCGACGACCTGCACGGCGAGGCCATCCGCGCCAGCGGCCGGCTCCCGTCCAGCGCCGTCGACGCCCTCACCGGCATGGGCGACCTGCTCGCTCCTGAGTCCCAGTCGCCCTCGCGGGTCCAGGGAGTCGCGTGAAGAGCCCGCTCCGACGCCGGGAACCCCTGTCCGCCAACCGGTATGACGAGACCGCCCGGGCGAGCGCGGGCATCGTCATCGACCGCTACTCCACCTCCTTCGGCTGGGCGACCCGGATGCTGGACGAGCCGGTGCGCACCCACGTCCGCTGCATCTACGCCCTGGTGCGCGTCGCCGACGAGCTGGTCGACGACGAGGACCAGGACTGGGGCCGCGACGACCGGGCCGCCGTGCTCGACGGCCTGCACCAGGAGACCCTGCGAGCCGTCGGGTCCGGCTGCAGCGCCAACCTCGTCGTCCACGCCTTCGCCCTCACCGCCCGCGAGCACGGCATCCGCCCCGAGATCATCGACCCCTTCTTCGACTCGATGCGCGCCGACCTCTCGGTCCAGGTGCACGACCCGCAGAGCCTGTCCGGCTACGTCTACGGGTCGGCCGAGGTCGTCGGGCTCATGTGCCTGCGCGTCTTCGTCGGCGGCGACGAGGCACGCTACGAGCAGCTCGCGCCGGGGGCCCGCAGCCTCGGCGCCGCCTTCCAGAAGGTCAACTTCCTGCGCGACCTGCACGCCGACCAGAGCGTGCTGGGCCGCACCTACTTCCCCGGGGTCGACCTCACGACCTTCACCGACACCGAGCGCGACCTGCTCCTCGACGACATCGACGCGGACCTCGACGCCGCCGCCCGCGTCATCCCGTTGCTGCCGACGAGCAGCCGGCGCGCCGTCCACGCTGCCCACGCCCTCTTCGCCGAGCTGTCCGCCCGGCTCCGCGCGACCCCGGCGACGGTGATCGCCCGCGAGCGCGTGCGCGTCCCCGACCTGGTCAAGGCCCGCATCCTCGCGCGCAGCGCGCTGGTCGGCCGATGACCCACGACCCCACCGGAGGAAACAGATGAGCAGTGCCGCAGGGCGATCCGTCGCGGTCGTCGGCGGCGGGATCGCCGGCCTCGCCACCGCGGCGCTCCTGTCCGCCGACGGGTACGACGTGGAGGTCTTCGAGCAGCGCCCCACCGTGGGGGGACGGGCGGGTTCGTGGGAGAGCGGGGGCTTCCGGTTCGACACCGGCCCGTCGTGGTACCTCATGCCCGAGGTGTTCGACCACTTCTTCCGCCTGCTCGGCACGTCGTCGCAGGAGCAGCTCGACCTGCACGTGCTCGACCCCGCCTACCGCGTCTTCTACGAGGGCGCGCCGGGCGCCGGACGGCCGCCGCACCTCGACGTCCGCGCCGACACCGCGACCAACCTCGCCGCTTTCGAGGAGATCGAGACGGGCGCGGGGAGCCGGCTCACGGCATACCTCAGAACCTCCGCCGAGGCCTATGACGTGGCGCTCGAGCACTTCCTCTACACCAACTTCACCCGCCCGCTCGCGCTCGCGTCGCCGGCCGTGGTGCGACGGCTGCCGCAGCTGCTGCCGCTGCTCACGACGTCGCTGGAGTCGTTCGTGGGGAAGCGGTTCAGCGACGTGCGGCTGCGGCAGGTGCTCGGTTACCCGGCCGTGTTCCTCGGGTCGTCGCCGGACCGGGCTCCGAGCCTCTACCACCTGATGAGCGCGCTCGACCTGACCGGCGGGGTGATGTACCCGCAGGGCGGCTTCACGACGCTCATCGACGCCGTCGCCGGGCTGGCGACCGGGCGGGGGGCGACGATCCGCACCGACGCGACGGTGGTGGGGCTGACGACGGAGGGCTCGGGCCGCAGAGGGCGTCGTGCGCGGGTCACCGGCCTGCGGTGGCGCGACGCGGACGGCCAGGTCCACGCCCACCGCGCCGACCTCGTCGTGGGCGCCGGCGACCTGCACCACCTGGAGACACGGCTGCTGCCGACGGACCTGCAGACCTACCCGCAGTCCTACTGGGACAAGCGCTCCTCCGGCCCCGGTGCCGTGCTCGTGCTGCTGGGCGTGCGCGGCGGGCTGCCGGAGCTGCCGCACCACTCGCTGTTCTTCACTCACGACTGGCACGCCAACTTCGACGCGATCTTCGGCGGGCGGGTGCCGACGCCGGCGTCGGCCTACGTGTGCAAGCCGTCGGCGACCGACCCGTCGGTGGCGCCGGAGGGCGACGAGAACCTGTTCGTGCTCGTCCCGATGCCCGCCGACCCCGGACTGGGGCGCGGCGGGGTGGACGGGAAGGGCGACCCGCGGATCGAGGCGGTGGCCGACGCGGCGATCGCGCAGATCGGTGAGTGGGCGGGGGTGCCGGACCTGGCCGGGCGGGTCGTGGTCCGGCGCACGATCGGCCCCGGCGACTTCGCCGCCGACCTGTCGGCGTGGCAGGGCGGCATGCTCGGGCCTGGCCACACGCTGCGGCAGAGCGCGATGTTCCGCTCCGGCAACCGGTCCAAGAAGGTGGACGGGCTCTACTACGCGGGCTCGAGCACCATCCCGGGCATCGGGCTGCCGATGTGCCTGATCAGCGCCGAGCTCGTGCTCAAGCACCTGCGCGGCGACGCGTCGACGGGCCCGACGCCGGTGCCGCTGTGACGCGACCCGTCACCTCCAGACCGGTCGCGCTCGTCGCCGGCGGGTCCCGCGGGCTCGGGCTGCTCGTGACCCGCGAGCTCGTGCGGCGCGGCCACGACGTCGCGATCTGCGCGCGGGACGAGGACGAGCTGCGGCGCGGGGCCGAGCTGGCTGCGCAGGCCGGTGAGGACAGCCCCTGGGGCCGGCCCACCGTCCGCCCCTACGTCAGCGACGTCTCCGACCGGGCGGCGGTGCGCGACCTCGTCTCCCAGGTCGAGCGCGACCTCGGGCCGGTCGAGGTCCTCATCCACGTCGCCGGCGTCATCCAGGTCGGCCCGGCGGAGACGATGACCCTCGAGCACTTCGACCAGGCGGTCGGCGTCATGCTCTGGGGATTGGTCAACACCGCCTGGACCGTGCTCCCCGGCATGCGCGAGCGCGGCCACGGGCGGATCGGCGTCGTCACCAGCATCGGCGGCAAGGTCGCCCCGCCGCACCTCCTGCCCTACGCCACCGCGAAGTTCGGCGCCGTCGGGTTCACCGAGGGCCTTGCCTCCGAGCTCTCCGGCACCGGCGTCACCGCGACGACGATCGTCCCCGGCCTCATGCGCACCGGATCCCACGAGCGGGCGTTCTTCACCGGCGACCACGAGGCGGAGTTCGCCTGGTTCGGGACCGCCGCGTCCCTGCCGCTGGTGTCGATGAACGCCGAGCGCGCCGCCCGACGCATGGTCGAGGGCGTCCTCGACGGCCGTCCGCTCGTCGTCCTCACCCCGCTGGCCAAGGTCGGGATGCGGGTGCACGGCGTGATGCCCGCGACGACCGTGCGCGTCATGGGACTGGCGAACCGGATGCTGCCCACGGCGCCGGGTGGCAGGGACCACTCGCGGACCATCCCGGGGTATGAGGCAGCCGCACGGCTCTCCTCGCCCGTCGTGGGCACCCTGACGACGCTGGGCCGGCGCGCCGCCCGCCGCTTCAACCAGCGGGGTCCGCGGGCCGCGACCGACTGAGCGTCGCCGGGCGCATCTCCTCCGGCACGAGGCGGATGCGCACAGGTCCGGGCGCGGTGTGCCCGTCGACCGGGGCGCCCCCGGCGTGATCACCACGACGCCCTCGTCGGCGAGCGTGCAGGCCACCGCCCGCAGCCGTCGGTCACGCCCACGGCACCGGCATCCCGTCCACGACGGACCGTCCGACGACGGCCGCGTCCCGCTCGGCCTTGTGCTGGCGCAGGTAGAGCTGCAGGTCGGCGACCCGTGCGGCGTGCTCCTCCTCGCCGGCCAGCGGGCCGGGGCCGAGCGCGTGCGCGGCCGCGGTGAGCACCGCCTCGCAGGCGTCGTGGACGACGTGGCGCGTGCGGATGCTGCGGGCCCAGGCGTGCTCGCCCTCGACGAGACCGGCGTCGACGGCGGTGGCCGCGTCGGTGAGCACGGCTGCGGCGGCGGTGAGATGGGCGTCGACCTGGCCCAGGAGCGACAGGCCGATCTGGTCGGACTCGCGCCCGGTCGCGGCCCGGTGCATCCGACGAGCTAGGCCCATCGCGCCGCCCAGCCAGCAGGCGGCGACACCGAGACCGCCCCACGCGAAGCCAGGACGCTGGAGGTACCAGTCCGGAGCACCCACCGGGGTGCCCGGCACGTCCGTGAGGTCCAGGCCGGTGGAGCGGACGGCGGGCAGTCCACGCGCGACCCACGGTTCCTCGACCAGCTCCACGCCAGGCTGGTCCAGGTCGACGGCGACGAGGATCCGGCGGCGGCCGTCGACCCAGGCGGTGACGAGGGCGTGGTCGACGTGCTCGGCGAGGGAGCACCACGGCTTGCGGCCGGTCAGGAGGAGCCGCCCGCCGTCGTCGGACGAGCCGGCGTCCGGTCCGGCCTCGAGCCGCACCCCCTGACCCTCCGCCGCGTAGACGCCCCACGTCCCCTCGGCCGCCGGCACCGCATACCCGGCCCCGGCCGCCTGCGCCAGGATCGCCATGGCGTCGAGGTGCGGCTCGAGGGTGCGGGCGACGGTGAGGTCGACCGCGGCCAGCTCGCTGAGCCCGCGCCACAGCTCCGCGGTGCGGCCCCGGCCCGGGAGAGGTAGCACCGCGGACGCCCGGCCGGCGAGCACCAGCGATGCGACCGGGTCCCCCGCGGCAGCGCGGGCGTCGCCGAGCAGGGCGGCGAGGTCGGGGTCCTCCGGAGCCGCCGCGGACCAGGGGTCGAGACCGATCACGGGGCCATCCTGCCCCCGGCACCACCGGGGCGCCCGCCCAGCGCACGGCGCTCGGCCTCCCGCGCCATGCCGGTGACCATCGCGCTCATCACCGCCTTGTGCATCGGCAGCTCGACCCGCCAGAAGACCCGCCCGGGTCGGCCGTCGGGGTGCCACTCGAGCCGCTGGACGAGCCGGGAGCGTGGGGAGTCGGGTCCGGTCCCCAGAGACTCGACCTCGTGGGTGAGCCGTGCGGTCCCCGGCAGCCTCTGCTCCGAGACGAGCGTCAGGCTCCGCCCGGGGTCGAGAGCCTCGACGCGCCACCCGTCGACCGGGTCGCCCGGGCACAGCTCTCGGGTGGGGCGGCCACGGTTCCCTGGTCCGCCGATCGCCCGGTCGAGGACGCCGCGGACCTGCCAGAGCCAGCTCACGGCGTACCAGCCGGGTTCTCCGCCGAGGTCGGCCACGCACGACCACGCGGTCGAGGCGGGCGCCTCGACCGTCCGCTCACGTCGTTCGCGGAAGACGCCGTCGGCCTCGGGGGTGAGGCTCACCCCGACCTCCGACGCACCAGGCCCATCGCCCGCACCGGGTCGAGGACCTGCAGGTGCGGCAACGGGTCGACGCCCGTGCGCTCGACGACGTTCGTCAGCTGCTCCTTGACCACCCGCCGCAGCTCCTGGGCGTCCCACGGCTTGGCGACGTAGTGGTCCAGGCCCGCCTCGTTCACCGCCCGGATCGTGTCGGCCTGGCCGGCCTGGCCGGTGACGAGGACGGTGGCGACGTGCGCAGTCGCCTCGTCGCCGGCCAGCTCGACGAGGAAGTCGACCCCGGACGACCCCGGCAGGCGGTGGTCGGCCAGCACGACGGCGAGCAGGTCACCGTCGGTCGCGACGTCGGCGATGACCTGGCGGGCGTCGGGCACGTCCTCGGCCGGCTCGACGCGGACGTGGGCGGCGAGCGGCTCGAGGTCGCGCTCGAGCGCCTCGCGCACGTCGGGTTCGTCCTCGAGGACGAGCACCACGAGCTTCATCGTTGCTCCTTCGCAGAAGGGCCCGGGGCGGGGAGCCCGGGGGTCGCAGGTATGCCGAGCAGCGCGGGCAGGTCGACGGTGAACACCGTGCGGCCCGGGCGTGAGTCCAGGGCGATCGTTCCGCCGTGCTGGACGACGATGCTGCGCGAGATGCTCAGCCCCAGGCCGAGGCCGGAGCGGACGACCCCACGCTTCGTGGTGAACCGGGGCTCGAAGATCCGCTGCTGGAGCAGGGCCGGCACGCCTGGTCCGTCGTCCTCGACCTGGACCCGCACGCCTTCGGGCGTTCGCTCGGCCCGGACCGCGATGCGGCCATGACCGTCGAGGGCGTCGGCGGCGTTGGTGAGCAGGTTGGCCCACACCTGGGTGAGTCGTCCGGGTCGACCACCCACCTGTGGCAGGTCGGGGTCGAGGACCACCTCCAGCCGCACGTCCTGCAGACGGTGGGCGACGATCCGCAGGGCCGCGTCGAGGGTCTCGGGCAGGTCGACGTGGTCCAGCGGCGCGTCCGGGTCCTCGGGGCGGGCGTGCGCACGGAGCGTCTCGACGAGGGCGCCCACGTGCTCGGCGGCGGTGCGCAGCGAGCGGAGGGTCGCGCCGATCCCGGCCGCCGCCTCGACGCGGGCCAGCTGGTCGGGGGGTCCGGCGACCAGCGCCCGCGCCGCGTCGGGGTCGGTCACGCCGGCGGCGACGAGCCGACGGACCAGCGCCGGGTCGGCACCGGTGGCCGCGCTGAGCTCCCGACGCACAGCCCGCTCCTCACTCGTGGACACGGGGGTGCGGTGCTCCGCGGCCTCGAGCGCGGCGAGCACGGCCGCGTCACCCTCGCGCGCCGCGGCACCACCACCTCCCGCGGCACCACCACCCAGCAGCGTCCGCACGTCGACCGCCAGGTGCTCGACCCCGCTCGTGACCGCGGCGATCGGGTTGCTCAGCTCGTGGGCAACGCCGGCGGTGGTCTCGCCGAGGGTCACCAGCTGGGCCTGGGCGACCAGCCCGGCACGCGCCGCCTCGAGCTCGCGCAGCGCCGCCTGCAGCTCGGCGGCGAGCTCGGCCTTGGAGACGTGCAGCCGCTCGGACCTCCGTAGCCTCGCGGTGAGGGCCCGGACGGTGAGGGCGGTCAGCGCGGTCCCGACCCGCGGGTCCTGCCCGAGCGCCAGCTCGAGCTGCTCCAGGGTGAGCGGCACGACCACGCACTCGGTCGACGTGCGGGCCGTCACCTCCGCCCGTTTCCCACCCGTGAGCGCGAGCAGCCCGATCAACGGTCCCGTCGAGGCGTGGTGCAGGGTCAGCGGCCCGGCCTTCGTCGCCACCGACAGCACGACCCGCCCGTGCAGCACGAGGAACAGCTGGTCGACGGCGGCGTCCTCGGTCGTCAGCCGTACGCGCGGCGCGACCCTCAGCCGCGGCCGTTCCCCGAGCACCGTCTCCACCGAGGCGAGCAGTTCCGCCGCCGCCTCCTCCGGAGCCTGACGCAGGTGCCGCAGCAGCTCGCCGGCGGCGGCGGCGTGCGGTCGACGCGCCCACCGCTCGACCTGAGCCTCGACATACCGGAGCAGGTTGCCGGGGGTCCAGGGGGCGCTGACCACACCGGCCAGGTGCCCGCCGTCGAGCGTGCGGGACAGCTGGTCGAGCTCGAGACGCTCGGTGACCACGAGGATGCGCGCCCCGGCGTGACCGGCGGCGACGATCCCCTCGACCACCTCGTCGACGGGCTCCTCACCGACCACGAGGACGGCGAGCGCGAGCGGCACACCGGCGAGCAGGGCGGGGTCGGCGAGCGCTGTCGCGTCCGGCACGAGGAGCGCGTCGCCGAGCTCGGCCGCAGCAGCCTCCGCCACCGGTCCGGTGCCGACGACGACGGTGCGCCCGCGCTCCACGGCGTCAGCCGATCCCGAGCAACCGCCACCACAGCGGTATGACGAATGCGACCAGCAGCACCCCGAGGACGCCGACCACCGCGCCGACCACGACCATGTCCGGCGTGCGGACCGTGCCGGTGGCGTAGGCGATCGCGTTGGGCGGCGTGGAGATCGGCAGCATCATCGCCAGGCTGCAGGCGATCGCGACGAGCAGCGCCACGGTCACCACGTCCTGCCCCACCGTGAGCGCCAGCGGCAGCGCGATCGGGATGAGCAGGTTGGCGGTCGCGGAGTTGGAGATGACGTTGGACAGCCCCCACGCCAGCCCGGCGAGCGTGAGCAGCAGGACCGTCGCGGGCAGCACGCCCCAGTCGACGAGGCCGACGAGCCAGGTGTCCAGGCCGCTGGCGCCGACGCCGTTGCCGAGCGCGATGCCGCCGGCGACGAGCCACAGCACCGGCCACTGCAGCACGCGCAGGTCCTCACCTGTCATGACCTGGGTCGCGAGCAGCACGACGACGGGCAGGAACCCCACGGTGGTGGCGGGGATGCCGTGCAGCGGCTCGGTCAGCCACAGCAGCACGGTCGCGGAGGCGGTGAGGTAGAAGACCACCGCGGGCGGGGTGCGGCGGAACTTCACGGTGAGCTCCAGGTCGAGCGGGGTGCGCGCAGGGACGAACCGGGCCGCGAGGAAGAGCCAGCCGACCGCGAGCAGGAGCAGGGCCAGAGGAACGGCCGCGGCCATCCAGCCGACGAACGACACGGTCTGCCCCTGCGAGCCGAGGGCGGCCAGCGCGATGGCGTTGGGCGGCGAGCCGACGGGGGTGCCGATGCCGCCGACGTTGGCCGCGAGCGGCACCGCGAGCGCGAAGCCGGTGCGCGCCGCGTCGGACGGCAGGCTGCCCAGCACCGGCAGCAGCACCGCGAACATCGTCGCCGTCGTGGCCGTGTTGGACATGAACATCGACAGCACGGCGGTCATGAGCATGAGCGCCAGCAGCGCTGCGCGGGCGCTGCCGCGGAACGGCGTGAGGATGAGCGCGGCGAGGTTGCGGTCGAGGGCGTACTTCGCTGCGCCGTCGGCGATGAGGAAGCCGCCGAGGAACAGGATGATCACCGGGTCCGCCAGGCTCGCCCACACGTCGCGGGCGGACGTGACCGGCTCGGCCAGCGGGACGAGCGCCTGCTCGCTGAGCAGCAGGACCTCGAGCAGGATGATGAGGACGGCGGTCGCCACCAGCGGGATCGCCTCGGTCACGAAGAGCACGATGGCCATGAGGAAGACGCCGAGCATCCGCTCGCCGGGCTCGTCGAGACCGGGCACGTCCACGACCATCGGGACCACCAGCGCGAGCGCCGCCAGGGGCAGGCCGAGACGTTGCGCGAGCCGACCGGAGGGCATGGCTCCCAGCGTAGGTGGCGACCCCGACGCACCCGCACTCCCCTCGCCCGCGACGCGGATGGGTAGTGTCCGGTGGGTGACCACGCCCGGCAGCCCTGACCAGAGCGTGCGCCCCGCCCACCTGGGTGCCCGGGAGCTCTCGCAGGCGTATGCCGCGGCGCGCCTGAGCCCGGTCGAGGTCGCCCGCGACGTGCTGGCCCTGGTCGAGGAGCGCGAGCCGGAGCTCAACGCGTTCTGGGTGCGGGACGACCCCGAGGACGTGCTCGAACGGGCGCGCGCCGCCGAGGACCGCTGGTCGCAGGGCCGCCCGCTCTCGCCGTGGGACGGCGTCCCGCTCACCCTCAAGGAGAACATCCCCCGCGCCGGCGTCCCCATGCCCTCGGGCTGCGCCGGCGTGGAGCCGGTCGTGCCCACCGTCGACGCGCCGATCACCCGCCGCGCCCACGAGGCCGGGCTCGTGGTCCTGGGCTCCACGACGATGCCCGACTGGGGGATGCTCTCCTCCGGCCACTCCAGCCTGCACGGCCGCACCGTCTCCCCGCTCGACCCGGCCTGGACGACGGGCGGCTCGAGCGCGGGGGCGGGTGTGGCGGCCGCTGCGGGCTACGGGCCGCTGCACGTCGGCACCGACATCGGCGGCTCGATCCGACTGCCGGCGACCTGGCTCGGCCTGGCCGCCCTCAAACCGAGCGCGGGTCGCGTCCCTCTGCACGCGCCATACCTCGGCCGGGTCGCGGGACCCCTGGGCCGCCGTGTCGACGACTGCGCCGCGCTCATGTCCGTGCTGTCCGGCCCCGACCCCGTCGACTGGACGAGCCTGCCCACCGCCGACGTGCGGTGGGACGAGCTCGACGGCCCGGTGCGCGGGCTGCGGGTGGGCGTGTGGACACGGGCCGGGTATGGCGTGGAGCCCGACCCCGAGGTCACCGCCGCCACGCGTGCGGTTGCCGACCGGCTCGAGCGGGCGGGTGCCGAGGTGGTGGAGGTCGCGCCGTGGCTGACGCAGGACTTGCTCGACGGCGTCAACCGCTTCTGGCAGGTGCGCTCGTGGTCCGAGCTGTCGCGGCTGTCGCCGGAGCGTCAGGCGATGGTGCTGCCGTACGTCGCGAAGTGGGCGCGCGCCGGGGAGGGCGTGGGCGGGGTCGAGGTGATGGACGCCTACCACGCGTTCGGCGTCGTGCAGGCGCGGACGGTCGCGGCGTGGGCGGCGGCCGGCGACCCGGACGTCCTGGTGTCGCCGGTGGCGCCGAGCGCGGCGTACTCAGCGGACCTGCCGATGCCCTACCCGGACGATGGGCGGGGGATGTGGCACATCAACTTCACGATGCCGTGGAACATGACGGGTCAGCCGGCCGGGACGGTGCCCGTCGGGGCGACGGAGGACGGGCGTCCGGTCGGCGTGCAGGTCGTGGGGCGGCCTTTCGACGACCTGGGCGTGCTGCGGATGATGCGGTGGCTGGAGGAGGAGAACCGCGGGGTCCCCACCTGAGCACTGACGGCGTCCGCCACCCGGTTGTGCACATCGCACGCTGCGCCAGGTACGCAATAGCGCACATCACGCCGCGTGCCGTCTGCACGACCGAGACGTCGTAGGGCAGTCGCGTAATGTCGTGCCCCATGGGGACGGCACTGACAGGTCGCACTGCGGGAGTGCGGCCGAGGCTCCGTCCGTGGGGCTTCGCCGCGCTGGGCACCGTCCTCGCCGCTGCCATCACCTGGGTCAGCGTCTGCGTCGTCGTCATCGCCCGACCGCTGGTGGACGAGCTGCAGGCGGTCGACGCCGCCTACGTCATCGGGCCCGTCGAGATCCGCATCGACCAGGCGCTCGCCATCATGGACACCGGCGTGGCGCCCGTGCTCCTCTCCACCATCTCGGTCAACCCCGACACCGGAGCCCACTACGCGACCGAGCACTGCGGGTTGCAGACCGCTGCCTACCGCGTCGAGTGCGTCCTCCCGGAGCCGTACACCACTCGCGGCGAGGCCCGCACCCTCGCCGCCCACGTGACGGAGCACGACTGGTCGCGTGTCGCGGTGATGACGAGCACGCCGCACGCCGCACGCACCCGGATGCTCATGGAGCGGTGCCTGGGCGACGACGTCGAGGTGCTCGTCTGGACCACCGACGACCACGTCGACCGTAGTGCGCGGGCGTGGGCGGGCTCGTTCGTCTACGAGTCCGCCGCCTGGGTCAAGGCGCAGGTCCTCCGCGACTGCTGAGCCCGGGAGTGGGGCATGCTGGACTGACTCGCTGTTGCCCCTCCAGGAGGTCGCCATGAACAGGACCGGCCAGCGCATCGTCGGGGCCGTGGTCCTGCTCGGGACCGGGATGCTCAGCCTGCCCCTCTCGGCCTACTTCCTCGACGGTCCGAGGACCGAGAACTGGATCGTCCCTGTACAGGCCGGCTCGATGGCGTTCGTCGGAGCGGCATGCGCGATCGCCCTGCCTGCCCTGGCCCGGCGTGACGCCTCACCCCGGACGCGGGCCCTGACCGGGGCCGGATGGGGACTGCTCGCGGCGCTCGTCGGCGTGCTGGTGTTCTGGTTCCTGCTCAACGGCTTCCGGGGCGCCTGACCTCACCGTCGTGGCAGCATCACCCTCGTGGGGACACAGCATCCGCCTTTCGACCACTTCCTGCTGACCCGCTTCAGCGCGGTCCTCTACCCCGGCGTGGCGCCGGCAGACGAGGACTGGCTCTACTACCGGCTCGGCTTCTTCGTCGACGCCTGCCTCCCGTCGGTGCTCTCTCAGCGCGGCACTGCGCCCTTCGAGTGGCTCGTGCTGCTCGACGACCGCTGCTCCGACACCTTCCGCTCGGACGTCGAAAACCTCGCCGACGGGGCCTTCACGCCCGTGTGGACGCACCAGCCCTTCCAGCGCGACACCTTCGCCGAGCCCGTCGCGAGCCGCAGCCGTGCGCCATACCTGATCACGACGCGCATCGACAGCGACGACGCGATGGCCGTGGGCTTCATGGCCGCTGTGCAGGGACAGTTTGCTGACCAGGAGCGGATGTTCGTCAACTTCCCCCGTGGGATTCAGATCGACCGCAGCGGCGCCGTATACCGCAGCGACATCCTGTCCAGCCCGTTCCTGTCGCTCGTCGAGCGGCGTGGTGACGGGCCGCCGCTCACCGTCTACGCGGCCAAGCACGCCCGCGCCCGCGGCACCGCCCCGCTGCGCGAGGTGCGCGCCCCGGTGATGTGGGCGCAGGTGCTGCACGGCACCAACCTGTCCAACATCCCCAACGGGGTACGGATCCACCCGAGGGTCGTGGCCGAGCGGTTCCGGATGGACCTGAGGTATGACGCGCACGTCGCCGGGTCGAGGCTGCTACGCGCGAAGGCTGCGCAGGCCGGTCGCCTCGCCCGGCTGTGGGCGGCCCACCCCGGTGAGCTCACCAAGTGGGCCGAGGCCACGGTGTGGACGATGCGGGGCACGCACGAGCGGGCGCAGGTCGCGGGCGCCCCGACCCTCACCGACCGGGTTCAGGAGTGGGAGACATCCACGCGGGCACGGCTGCGGCGCGCCCGGTGGCAGGTCACAGCGGGCGCCAACCAGCTGCTGCCCGGCCGGGAGCGCGTGGTCTCGGGCGACGTCAGCCAGGTGCTGGAGCGCACGAGGGTGGTGGTGATCGCCGAGTGGTCACCTGGGTCGCGTCTGCGGGAGGACGCCCTAAGCGCCGCTGGGGCGTATGCGGCGGCCGGCCTCGGCGTGCTCGTGGTCGCAGCCCGCGACCCGTGGTCCCGGCTGCGGCCGGTCGCGCTGCCCGAGGGGGTGGCGGTGGTGCGGCGGCCCAACGTCGCCTACGACTTCGGTTCGTGGGCCTACGCCCTCGACGCGTGGCCGGTGCTCAGGGCGAAGGACCTCGTCATCCTCACCAACGACTCGCTCGTCGGGCCGCTCGGGCCCTTGGACGAATTGATGCGGAGGATCGAGGGCTCGACGGCCCAGGTGTGGGGTCCGACGCTGACGTCACACCCAGTGGAACACCTGCACAGCTTCATGATCGCCTTCCGCCACGGGATCTTGGAGCACCCTGCCCTCCGTCAGTTCTTCGCGAGCGTTCGCCCGCAGGACTCCAAGCGCGGTGTCATCACCGCCTACGAGATCGGGCTCACCCACACAGTCGACGCCGCCGCCATACGACGTGGGACCGGTTGGACGCACGATGAGCTCGGCCTGTCTCGATCGACAGTCCTGCCGCTGGAGGGGTGGAAGCGGCTGCTCGAGGCGGGATTCCCTTTCGTCAAACGCGTGCTGCTCACCGGCCCGCAGTTTGCGCCTGCTCGCACGGAGGTGGCGCTGGTGGTGGCCGACCGAAAGGTGCCTCTACGCGGGGCAGGAGCAACCGTCGATCAACACTGACACAGGAGCAGCAGCACACGCCGCGCCTGAGTCGAGGGAAAGAGTGAACTCGCGTGAACCGCCGCAGTTCTTGGCATCACGAGTCACGGTGACAAGGGGTGCAGGCGCCGTCGGATACGTAGGCGAAAGAAGGATCTTGCCGGTATTCGGGTTGTAGACTCCTGCCCCGTTGGCCACCGAGATCGAGTCATCTGTCCCCGTGCTTGCGAGTGTGAAGGTGAGTTGGATCGGCGCAGTCCCGATGACCTGCACAGTGAACGTGACCACGTTGATCTGGTTCTTGGGCGAGGTGCACTCAAAACCTAGATAAACGCTGCAGCTTGCCGCCGCGAAGGCCGCGGGAGAGCTCATGGCCACCACAGGGACGGACCAGGCCGCCCCCTTCACCAGCAGGCGACGTGTGGGCGTAGTTTCGGACATGCCATTCCCCGATCGAGGCTGCAAACATAAAAAAGCCGACCGTGGATGTACCGGTCGGGGGACGGGTCCAGTCTGTCACGGACCACGACGCGCAACCTCACCGGGCCGACCCCAACCGCACCTCACGTCACATCCGAGCCAACTTGCGCGACCGCTCGCGCGCGGCAGTCCGCAACGGACGCGACTCTCCGCGCGGACCCTGCGCCCGTCGGGCATCACCAGTCGTGCCGTAGTAGTAGTAGCCCTCACGCTCCACCGGGGTCTTGGTCAGCACGAATCCGTCCACATCGACGTCACCGGTCTCCAGCGTGCGCAGCGCCTCCTGCACGTGCCGTTTGCGCGTGCTGGCGGCGGAGACGACGAGGAGCAGTCCGCCGGTCAGCCGGCTCATGACGAGCGCATCGGTGACGGGCAGCACGGGCGGGGAGTCCACGAGTACGAAGTCGAACTCGCGGACGAGGCGGTGGAACAGCTTCTCCATCGCCTTGGACCCGAGCAGCTCACTCGGGTTGGGCGGGATCACCCCTCCGGACAGCACGAACATCTCGGTGTCGCCATAGCGCTGGATGACGTCTTCAGGGCCGGCCTCCCCGGCGAGGACAGAGGTGAGGCCCACTGCACCCTCCAGCCCCAGCTCCCGCGCGACGCTGGGATGGCGCAGATCAGCGTCGAGGACCAGCACCGTCCGACCTGACTCGGCCAGGGCCATCCCCAGGTTGAGCACCGTCGTCGTCTTGCCCTCGGCCGACAACGCCGAAGTGACCACGAAAGAGTGACCGGAATCGGCCGCCACGTCGACGAAGACCAGGTTGGTCCGCAGCTTGCGCACTGCCTCGGCCTGCGGCCCGAAGGGGTCGTCGACCAGGTAGAGCGGAGCCTGGCTCCCCTTCGAGCCGAGGACGGGTATGGCGCTCAGCACCGGCTTGTCGGAGACGCCGCGCAGGTCCTCCGACGTCCTGAGCCTGGTGTCGAAGGCGTGCATCCCCAGTGCGTAGGCCACAGCCAGGAACAGGCCAGCCAGGCCGGAGATCAGCAGGTTCTGCACGGGGTTGGGTTCGACAGGATCGCTGGAAGCGGTCGGCTGGTCGACGTACTGCGCCTCGACGGCGTCGCCGCTCTGCGCCAGGGTGGGTGCGTAGGTCCGAGCGGTCCGGGCTAGTTCCTCCGGCACGGCCTCAGCAAACGCCCGTGCATGCTCGGGAGAGTCGCTGCGGACGACGAAGTCGAACAGCGAGGCGTCTCCGCCGCTGGGCAAGGCCTCCACAGAGACGGGCACGCTCGCCTCATACCCGAGCGTCGCGCGCACCGGGTCCAGCACGAGCGGCGAGCGCGCGATCCGCGCGAGGGTGGTCTTCTCCCCGTCGGGCATCTGGTAGAGGTTGCCAGTGCTCTGGCCGCTGCCGTCAGCAGCCGCGAAGTAGATGGTCGTGCGCGACTCGTAGACCTTGGGCGTGGTCGCGGTGGCTACCGCTGCTCCGGCGACGACAAGCAGCAGGATGGCGGCGGCACCACGCCAACGGCGGGCAAGCGCGACAAACAGATCACGAACGGTCAACGCCCGAACCCCCGAAGGTATGGATTTGTGGGACGAGTCAGTTTATCGCGTATGCAGCGTGGCGACCTCGTCGCGGAGGCGAGCTGCAAAACGCTCCTCCCCGAACGCTGCGGCGTGCCGGACCAGGGTGTGACACGACCACTCATAGGTGGCGGCTCGGTCGATCGCCCGACCGATCAGTTCTGGCTCGCTCCGGTCGAAGAACACTCCGGTCTGCCCTTCCACGACCGTGTCGAGGTAGCCGCCCTCGCGCAAAGCCACCACCGGGAGACCCCAGCCGTTGGCCTCCAGCGGCGTCAGTCCGAAGTCCTCCATGCTCGGAGCCACCAGCCCCTGAGCGTGCGAGTAGATCCAGCGAAGCTCGTCGTCGCTGACACCGGAGACGATCCGGACGTTGGCCGGCAACGACGCACGCAGCGCGTCTCGCTCAGGGCCGTCACCGACGACGACGAGACGTTCATGAGGCCGGTCGCGGAACGTCTCGATCGCCTTGTCCACGTTCTTGTACGGGAGAAGGCGCGACACGACCAACCAGTAACTGCAGTGACCCCACTCCGCCAGGTCCGGGTGCCCCGACTGCTCACCGCACAGGTCCAACCCGGGAGGCGGGGGGACGACGTCGGCCTCGATCCCGTAGGTGGTCGCGATCCGTTCCTTCACCGTCTGCGAGTTCGCGAGGTAGCGGTCCGCGCGCCCCGCTGCGGTCCTGTCCCACAGACGGAGTGGCGGGGTCAGCGCACCAAGGGCCACAGCTCGAGCCGACCGACGACCCGACTCCCCGAGGTACTCCTCGGCCTGGTAGAGCCAGCGCGCGGGGTTGTGGCAGTAGACGAGCATCTTCCCGGCCGTTCGGAACCCGTGGGCCCAGCCGCTGCTGGAGGCTAGCGTGACGTCCGCGTGGATCTTCTTCGCGCTGGCTGCTGCGGCCAGCAGGGGGAGCGCTCGTCGGTGGTCGCGCCTGAAGGCGGGGATGCGGTTGAGCGGACTCACGATGACGTGGCGATCGCGGAACTCGGGGAAGCTCCCGTCCCGGTCGTACAGCGTCGTGTAGATGGGAGCGTCCGGGAAGGCCCTGCTCATCGCCAGCACGACCCGCTCTGCGCCCCCTCGTTGCGTGAGGTAGTCGTGAGCGATCGCGACCGGAACTCTGCGTTGCGCTCCCATGTCCACTCCCTGCCGTCAACCCCGGGGACAGCGTAAACCGTCCGTGGTGGCAGCCCTAACGTTTCTCGAGCAGATTCAAGAGATAGTCGCCGTACCCAGACTTACGCAGCGGTTCGGCGCGCTCCATCAGCTCGTCGTCGGACAGGAAGCCCATCGTCCAGGCCACCTCCTCCGGCGCACCGATCTTGTAGCCCTGCCGCGCTTCCAGGGTGCGGACGAAGTTGGAGGCGTCGTTGAGGGAGTCGAAGGTGCCGGTGTCCAACCAGGCCGTGCCTCGTGGCAGCACCTCCACGTGCAGCTCACCGTCGTCCAGGTAGCGGCGGTTGAGATCGGTGATCTCGAGCTCTCCCCGCGCAGAGGGTTTGAGCTCGCGCGCGTACTCCACGACCCGCTTGTCGTAGAAGTAGAGCCCGGGCACGGCATACGAGCTCTTCGGCTCGGCAGGCTTCTCCTCTAGCGACACCGCCCGGCCCTGCTCGTCGAACTCGACGACACCGTAGGAGGTGGGGTCGGCCACCCGGTAGCCGAACACGGCCGCGCCAACGAGGTTGTCGAAGCGGCGCAGCTGGGTGCCCATCCGAGGGCCGTAGAAGATGTTGTCGCCCAGGACCAAGCACGAGGTGTCCTCGCCCACGTGGTCAGCCCCCAGGATGAACGCCTGGGCGAGCCCGTCGGGAGAGGGCTGCTCCACGTACGTGATCGAGATGCCGAACCGGCTGCCGTCACCGAGCAAACGGTGGAACTGCTCGGCGTCGTGCGGGGTGGTGATCACCAGGACGTCGCGGATCCCGGCCAGCATCAGCGTGGACAGCGGGTAGTAGACCATCGGCTTGTCGTAGACCGGCACGAGCTGCTTGCTGACCCCGAGGGTGATCGGGTGCAGCCGGGAGCCGGTCCCGCCGGCCAGGAGGATGCCACGCATGCGGCCCACCCTATGGTGCCGTGTCTGGGGTGCCGAGATCCTGCAGGTATGCCGTCAGCGCGACCGTCTCGTCCGTGGGTCGGAAGCCCGTCGCCTTGATCTTGTCAAGGCCCAACACCGAGCGTGCGGGACGGGGAGCGACCGGTCCGGGGGTGCCGGCCGACCACGCTTGCGTGGTGGTGTCGGTCACGTCGGCGGCGTCACGGCCCCGCCCCACGAAGACCGCTCTAGCCAGGTCAGCCCACGACGCGGGGTCCCCGTCGCTCGTCACGTTGTAGGTGCCGAACGCTGGGCCGGTCGACAGCAGGTGCGCGGTCACACGGGCAAGGTCGGCCGTGAACGTGAGTCGCCCGACCTGGTCGGCTACCACCGTCGGTGAGGCCCCTCGATCTGCCAGCGACGCCATGGTACGAACGAAGTTCTTGCCCCCGCCGACCACCCACGAGGTGCGGATCAGGTAGTGCTGCGGGACAACGGAGACGGCCAGGTCGCCGGCGGCTTTGGACTGGCCGTAGACCGACAACGGTGCGAGCGGAGCGTCCTCGGCGTAATCCTGCTCGGTGCCGTCGAAGACGTAGTCGCTGGAGTAGTGCACCAGCGTGAACCCGTGGTCCACGGCGGCGCGGGCCAGCGCGGCAACGCCCGTCGCGTTGGCCGCCCAGGCGGCACGACGCCCCTCCTGGGTCTCTGCGGTGTCGACGGCGGTGTAGGCGGCGGCGTTGACCACGGTCCCCACCCCGCTGAAGTCGTAGGCGGCGACGGCGGCGGGGTCCGCCAGGTCGAGCTCGTCCCGGCCGACGCCCGTGGCGGCGGGGAGCATCTGGAGAAGGGCCCGACCGAGCTGGCCCCCGCTCCCCAGCACCAGGGTCCTGCGTGGGAGGACCCGCCTCACCTCCGCGAGCGGTGGGTGGGCGCGGTCCTTGTCCGAGACCTCCGCCTGCTCCAGCGGGACCGGCCACGGGATCTCGACGGTCTCGTCGGCGAGGTTGAGCATCGTGTACTCCGCGTCCGCCGACCAGTGGTCGTTGACGAGGTAGGAGTAGACGGTGTCCTCCACGAGGGTCTGGTAGGAGTTGCCAACCCCCCGTGGCACGAACACCGCGGTGTGCTCGTCGAGCTCCTGAGTGTGGACGACCCCGAACGTCGGACCTTCGCGAAGGTCCACCCAGGCCCCGAACGCGCGGCCGTGAACGATCGAGACGAACTTGTCCCACGGCTCGGCGTGGATCCCCCGGGTCACGCCGGCCGGCCCGTTGTACGCGACCGAGTGCTGCACCGGGCCGAAGTCCGGAAGACCCAGCGCGGTCATCTTGGCCCGCTGCCAGTTCTCCTTGAACCAGCCCCGGGAGTCGCCGAGAACCGCCAGGTCCACCACCAGCAGACTGGGGATCGCGGTGGCCCGGACAGCGAGGTCCTCCACGTTCACTGGCCCTTCGCGGCGTACGCCGCCTCGATGGCGGCCTTCTTGGGACGCCACCAGTCATCGTGGTCGCGGTACCAGTCGATCGTCCTTGCCAGGCCTTCCTCGAAGGAGGTGTACGTCGGCTCCCAACCGAGCTCTGTGCGCAGCTTCGTGGAGTCGATGGCGTAGCGCAGGTCGTGCCCGGCCCGGTCGGTGACGTGGTCGAAGTCGTCGGGGTCGTGCCCGAGCTGCTCCAGGATCATCCGGACCACCGCCAGATTGGACCTCTCCCCGTCCGCGCCGATGAGGTAGGTCTCTCCGATCCTTCCCCTCTCCAGGATCTTCAGGACGGCCGAGGAGTGGTCCTCGGCGTGGATCCAGTCGCGGACGTTGGCGCCGCTGCCGTAGAGCTTGACCTTGCCCCCGTCGAGCACGTTGGTGATCTGCCGCGGGATGAACTTCTCCACGTGCTGCCACGGCCCGTAGTTGTTCGAGCAGTTCGACAGCGTCGCCTGCACCCCGAACGACCGTACCCAGGCCCGAACCAGATGATCCGCCCCCGCCTTCGACGCTGAGTAGGGACTGGAAGGGCGATAGGGGGTCGACTCGGTGAACCGCGCCGGGTCGTCCAGCTCCAGGTCCCCGTACACCTCGTCCGTGGACACGTGGTGCAACCGCACCCCGTGCCGGCGCACCGCCTCCAGCAGAGTGAACGTGCCCACGATGTTCGTCTGCACGAACGGCGACGGGTCGTCCAACGAGTTGTCGTTGTGCGACTCCGCCGCGAAGTGCACCACCGCACCCTCCGCCCCGGCCAGCTCGGCCACGAGCCCGTCCACCAGGCCCGCGTCACAGATGTCACCCTCGACCACCCGCACCCGCTCTCCCGGCAACCCCGCCAACGCCTCCCGCGACGCCGCATACGTGAACGCATCCAGCACCGTCACATGAGCATCCGAGTGCCCCAGCACGTGGTGGACGAAGTTCGAACCGATGAAACCGGCACCACCGGTCACGAGAAGACGACGCATGAAGGCAACACTAGATGCCGGATGTCGGGGCCTGGCTCCGGGCCGTCTGCGGGAGAGTGCGGCCAGTACGGTTGGACCGAGTCCGAGTGGCAACTCCCCCCTCGCAGATCAGCGCACTGGGACAGCCAGGGTAGAGTCGTATGTCATGCGATCGGGCCGAGTCAGCATCGTGATCCCGACTTACAACGACGACCCTGACCACCTGGCTGCGGCGGTCGGGTCGGCGCTGGCACAGACGTGCGGTGACGTCGAGATCGTCGTGGTGGACGACGGTTCAACTCAACCGGTCGCCCTTGCTGGCGTGCGAGTCGTTAGGCAGGACAACGAGGGAACCTCGTCTGCTGTCACGACGGGAATTGCCGCCACCGATGGCGAATTTGTTCTCATCCTGGGTGGTGACGATCGAATGGACGCTCACCTCGTGGCCGAGAGCGTGACTCTGCTTAGGGGTGACCGGGAAGTCGTGGCAGCGATTCCCAATCTTGAGCAGTTTGGAGACCTCCGGAAAGACATAGGGGAGATGCCTCAGGAAGCTCGGCTCGCAGACATCATCTTTCGCAACAAGGTAGTTGCGACGGCGATGTTTCGTCGATCCACCTGGGACAAGTACGGTGGCTACGACGGTACACTCGGGGCGCTGGAAGACTGGGAACTGTGGGTGCGCTTCCTCGCCCAGTCGGGCGGAGTAATGCGACGGGTGCCGACGGCGAAATTCTACTATCGGATAAGGTCGGTGTCGCGGAACACGTACGGCATGACGCCCGAGGCCCACGACGCCGCTCGCGTCCGAATGGTCGAGAATAATCCGGACCACCTTGACCGACTGTTCTTTGCAATGGTCGACGTGGCCCACAGTCTTCAAGGGCAACTATGGGCACGGGAGGCAGAAGTGACCAAGTGGCAACGCCGCGTAGGACCTCTTCGAACTGTGTGGCTGATAGCCAAGAGCCTCGCGCGGCGCGCGGACCGCGACGGGTACTGAGTACGCAAATGGGTCTAGGTACAAGCGCAAGAGACCGCGCAGCCGCCTTTGTCAGCCGCCACAGTGTTCTCGTCCCCAGACGGAGGATCCCAAGACTCGAAGCCCCACTTGTCGCCGTAAGCGTCTATCGATCGCGCAACGTCCCCCTTGTAGTGCAATTCATCGGGGCGCTCCCACCAAATTCTGACGTCCGGTTGCATGCATTAGAGGAGGTCTCGCCGGCCCTCAAGAACCAGACCGTCAATTCAGGAGCAGGTATGCGGATTCCACTCCTCCGGCTGCTCCTAGCAAGCGACACCGTGCCCCAGAACGCCTGGGTCATGCTTTTTGATGATGATGCCCAATTCGTCAGACCGGGCCCATCGAGATTCCTGCAGTATGCGGCTGCTGGCCACTTGCACATCGCTGCGCCGGCCATTCAGCCAGGAAACCCCACCTCTCATGCTCACGCTGTCGCCCGTGCGCTGCGCAACGCGCGCCGTGTGGGCATGGTGGACAGTGGTCCAGTCGTCGCATTCTCCCCCCGAGCCCGGCGGCACATAGACCTCTTCCCAGAAGACGTATGCGGCATGGGGTGGGGTCTCGACGTCCGCTGGGCCCTCGGGGCCGCAGCGTCGGGCCTGGACGTGGGGGTAGTTGATGCCACTCCCATCCGGCACCATGGACCGGTGGGTGCGGAATACGAAACCACCGTCGAGCGAGCGGCACTGGAGGCGGAACTCGATCAGAACGGGGTCGACTTGATGGATCTGTGCCGCGATATGGGAGAGTCCTGGCGGGTCTGGCATTCTCGGGCACCCTGGGTGGGTAAGTGACTCTACGACCGTCCCACCGAGACCGTCACCGACGGGTGTAATGACTGCAACCATCTCGAGAGCGTGCCGCCCAAGCGTCACCCCTGCTTCGTGCCGCGCGCTTGGCTGATACTCGCGTTCCGCGCCCACCTCGGACCCAACCGGGAGGGTAATTGCCGGGTGATATGATATTCTACCCGGTGGAGTGCCTCAGTTCGAAACCCCTCATATTGACTCTTACCCGTCCGGTCCAGAACGCCATCAATCTGCAAGTTTGTTCGATACCGCACTGGCTCGTAAGTCGCGCGTACCTTGCGGCTGGCCCGTTGGTAACTCTCCATTCGGAACTCGAATGTATAGGGGTGCGGGGCGTGTCGTGCAATGGCCGCGGGGGAGAAGGTCTTCATGTCGGTGGCAAGCATGTTCTTGCGTGATATAAGAAACACCTGATCGCTGAAGCCCCAGCTGAGGAGGAAGTCACCCACTCGAGCGACCGCGTCTCCTTCAACCCCAGCGTCCTGAGGTCGGGCGGGGGGCCAGTTCAGCGAGGCGTGCAGGACTCGTGAGTCGCTCCCAAGTAGATCCAGGGAGGGGCTTACCCAGTCGGCTGGCTCCTCCAAGACGGTCTCCGCGTCCCACCCAAGGATGTATTCGGACGACGAGACCAACGGCATCACAAGGCCGTAGTCGAGTAGGTAGGGCCGCCGTCGAAAGTGCCGATGACCGAGGCGCCAGTGCTGCAGCGCAGCAGGCACCCAGTCAGAGACAAACTCGAAACCCGTAATCTCTCCACAGTCTACCAAGGCTGCGGCTCGGTCTTGTGCCTCCCGCGGGTCACCGACATTGTTGATGAGGGCGATGACCTGCTCGAAGGTGCGGGCGTTCATCTGCTCAATCGCAGGGAAGTAGCCCGGCGCCAAGACCTGCCGGTAGGTGCGTTCGTAGCAGTTCACTGCCAGCGTGACGGACATCAGCTCCCCCCAGAGGCGACCCGGCCTCGGTCCCGGAGCTGTCGGGCGGCCGCCCGTGCTATCTGAGGCGCGGTTGCCCTCAACCCGAAAGTGGCGATCCCGAGCGCGACGATGCTCCTCCGGTAGTAACTGTCGTGCCAGAACCGATCGGAGGCAATCGCTTGACGGTAGAGGTGAGCGTGGAGGGGACCGCTGGTCATACGCGTCGATCCGGGTCCGTCCACCAGCATCCCGCCCAGCTGGAGGGCCAGCGAGTTGGACAAGAACGGGAGGGGTAGCTCGGTGGAGCGAGAGGTGGCGCCCAGGTGTACCCGGTAGAAGACGGAGGCATCTTCCACGCGATAAATGGGGGTCAGCCGCGAAGCATTGGCCAGAGTAATATAGTCATCCATGGCGCGGGCGTGAGGCGCGAACCCGCCGACAGCCTGGAGCAAGGTCCGTTTCGCAACAAAGCTAGTAGTGGTGGAGATCGGACCCTGGAGAACGTCTCGCGTCGTAATTGTTGTGAAGGTCGGGCGAGGGTTGAGTGGATGCCTGGACGCCAGCTCAGTGATCTCATCCTTGTCGCTCACGTAGTCGTCAGCCCACTCGCCAACATCCGGGTGTAGCTCTCGAAGGACATCCCTTTCCAAGCGAGAGGCAAACTTGAGCTCCCGCGAGAGCACTAGGTCTGCGGGGACCGACTCCACGAAGTCATGCAGCTGGCGGAAGCGGCCAGGGTGCCACAAGTCGTCCTGATCCAGGAAGGCTACCCACTCGCTTTCCGCGCGGGCCAGCCCACGGTTGCGCGCCACGGCAACACCGGCATGATCCTGGCTCAGCACAGACGTCACGACTGGGTGCTCGTCTGCGATGTCGACCGATGCGTCCGTCGAGCCGTCATCGACGACGATCACCTCGAGGTTCGGGATGGCGTTTGCGTGCAGCGAGTCCAAGGTGGGGCCGAGATACCTCGCCCCGTTGTAGGTGGGGACCACGATGGTCAGATTCTTCACGACAACCTGCCGGGGCTCGGTTCCGGAGACGCGCTCTTCCCGGAAAGGTCACCCAAGGCGATCAGGCGCGCGAAGTATGGGTTGTTCTCTCGGAGCCAAGCGAAAGTCCCTTGGGCCTCCACGACCCCGTCCCGCATCACGACGACATGGTCGGCGTGCCGCACGGTCGACAACCGGTGGGCGACGATGATCACCGTGGTCCTGCCCTTCAGGGCTCGTAGCGCTTCGGTGATGTGGCTCTCCGTCTCGTTGTCGAGAGAGGAGGTGCCCTCGTCCATCACGATCAATTGGGGGTCTAGATAAAGCGCGCGTGCGATGCCCAGCCTTTGCTTCTGCCCGCCACTCAAACCGCCACCTCTGTCTCCGAGCTCAGTGTCGAGTCCCCCTCCGAGACTGCTCACCAAGTCCGTCAGCATGGCACGATCGATCGCCCCCTGCAGCCGTGCCCCATCCACGTCCTCGCGGTCCTCGTCGATCGTGATGTTTTCCAGAAGGGAGCCTTCGAAGAGGTACACGTCCTGCGGTACGTAGGCAATCCCCCTCTGCCACGTGTCCAGAGCGTCGCGTATATCACGACCGTCGACCCGCACCTGTCCCATCTTTGGCTGGTGCAGCCCGAGGACGACATCGACCAACGTCGTCTTCCCGGCACCACTGCCCCCGACGATGGCGACCTGCGTTCCAGCCTGGAGGGTGAGGGACACGTCGCGGACGGCAGGTCGAGCTGCCCCAGGGTAACTGAAGGTCACGGCAGCCAGGGACAGCTCTGCGCGAAGGGGCAGGACGGGGCCTTTCTGGCGCTTGGTGGGCGTAGCAGGGGGCAGCACCTGCGCGCCCGCAAGTTCCTCCCTCAGTATCTTGACGAACGGCTCTCCCACTCGCACCGAACTCACGCACGCCAGCAGACCCGATATCGCCGGGAGCAGCCGTAGCGCCGCCGCGACGAAGAGGGCGAGAACGCCAAAACTGTTGAGCAGGTTGGCCTCACGCGCGACGGAGAACGCGAGGACCGTTCCCAGCACGAGAATGAACAGGGTCTCCAGCAAGTACCGGGGCAGCGCCGCCAACAACGACGCCACCTGCGACGCACGCACCGACTCGTTCGAGACCTGACGGTACTGATCGACGAAGCGTTGCTGGGTCCCGCGGAGGTGCAGCTCCTTCATAGCCCCCAGCGCCGTCATGGCGCTGCGCCAAGCGGCGACGGCCGTCCTATCCATCTCTTTGCCAGCCCGTGCGGCATGGGGCCGGACCACGCTCAGGTAGACGATGGAGAACAGCACCGTCGTGGCCATCAACACCAGGCTGGGCACCGGAGCCAGGATGATCAGGGCCGTGGCGATCGCGAGGATGTTGAAGGCGTGGGAGAACAACTGGATTCCCGCATTGATGACAAGGCCAAAGACTTGGAAGGTGGCCGTGTTGAGGCGGTTCATCAGCGTCGCCTGACTTCGGCGCGAGACGTCCGTATACGAAGACGTGAGGTAGTGCCGCAATAACCGTGACGCGACTGATGCGCGTTCTCGACCTATGAAGCCCTGGTTCCACCAGTTGAAAGTGACGGCAAGGACGTCTTTCAGGATGAAGAGCACCACGACCGCGATGATCAGCGGCAGTATCGCGGTCTCCGGCGCGACCCCCAGGTTGTCCAGCGCGGATTGCACAAGGCCCGGAGGCGGTTCGCCGACGGCCATCGTGACCATCGGGAGCACGAGCGCGATCGCGAAGGTGTCCATGAGGGCCATGAGGACGAGGCCCACGCTCACCACCCCAAGCCTGCGTCGAGCGGGGACGGGTAGCAGGCTCAGCGCCCTCCAGACGACGCTCAGCACTCCCTGCCCCCCACTCACGGGCGTGGGGTCCGTGTCTGACACGCTCGTAGACTACACAGTGCTGCATCGAGTCTATTCTCACCGCCCAGCTGCCAGCTGGTTGAAAAGGAAGGCCTCCGTGACTGGTCAGTCGAGCGAAGGGCAAGACATGACGGCCCGAGCTGTCGCGTTCTACCTGCCGCAGTTCTTCCCCATTCCAGAGAACGACGAGTGGTGGGGGCCGGGTTTCACCGAGTGGACCAACGTGGCTCGCGCGCGGGGGCTCTTCCCAGGTCACCGACAGCCGCACATCCCTGGTGAACTGGGCTTTTACGACTTGCGTGTCGCAGAGACCCGTGCGGCTCAAGCCCACCTGGCTGCACAGCACGGTGTCGAGGCGTTCGCCTACTGGCACTACTGGTTCGGCGGCGGCGAGACGATCCTGGAGCGGCCGTTCCAGGAAGTTCTCCGCAGCGGAGCGCCTGACTTCAAGTTCTGTCTGGCCTGGGCCAACCAGTCCTGGACCGGAGCCTGGCACGGGGCGCACGGCCGGGTCCTGCGCGAGCAGCGTTACCTCGGGCGTGAGGACGAGCAGGCCCACTTCACCAGCGTCCTGCCCGCCTTCCGGGACGAGCGCTACCTCCGCGTCGACGAGCGTCCGGTGTTCTACGTCTTCCGTCCCGAGGAGCTGCCGGACGCCGCCCGGTTCGTCGATCACTGGCAAGGCCTGGCCCGCGCTGCAGGCCTCCCCGGCCTCTACCTGGTGGCCGAGGTTAGCGACCTGGTCGGCGCCGGGCCGCGGTACGAGAACCATGATGCCGACGGCTTCGACGCGGGGGTCTACATGCGTCTGCCGGCTAGGACCGATGGTCTGGCAAGACTTCGCATGCGAGCCTTGCGCAAGGTCCTGGGCGGCGGACCCGAGATCTATAGATACGAGGCGAGCGCCTCCCTCCCCCCTTCCCGTCGATACCTGCCGTGCGTCTACCCGAACTGGGACAACACCCCACGATCTGGCCGACGCGGTCTCGTGCTCACGGGTAGCCATCCAGACCGCTTCGAGAAGGGTGTGCGGGCTGCCTCGCAGCACCTGGTAACACGTTCAGACCAGGAGAGGCTGCTGTGGATCAAGTCCTGGAACGAATGGGCCGAAGGAAACCACCTGGAGCCGGACCTTGAGCACGGACGACGGTGGTTGGAGGCCGTGCGCGACGGGCTGGCGGCGGGGAGCGGGACATGAAGATCGCGATGATCTCCTACTACCTGCCCTCCGAGAGCAAGATCGGGGTCGGGCACCAGGTGCACGCACTGGCGAACGACCTTGTCAGCCGGGGACACTCGGTGACCGTGTTCAGCCCGTGCCGGACGCCCGAGGGTGCGCACTATGCCGTGCACCGGGTGCCCGTCGGCAGACGGCTGCGCACGTTCAGGTTCGCCGTGAATCTTCGGAAGGAGGACTTCTCCAGCTTTGACGCCCTGCACGCCCACGGCGATGACTACTGGCTCTGGCGCAGACGTGTCCCCGTTCACGTCCGCACCGTGCACGGCTCATGCTTCGAAGAGGCCAAGCACATCCGTGGTGTGGTGGAACGGACCCGAATGATCCTACTCGGTTGCAGTGAAGCACTCGCGGCGGCCGTGGCGGATCACACCGTCGCAGTGTCACCGCCGACCCTGCGGTGGCTGCCCGGTGTCAGCCGCGTCATACCCAATGGGGTCTCGTCCGAGGTGTTCAAACCCGGGACTTCACGGAGCGCCCACCCCACCATTCTCTTTGTGGGGACCTGGGGAGGGCGCAAGCGCGGTGGTGCTCTTGCTGCCTCATTCGTCGCAGAGGTGATGCCGAGCCTCCCCACGGCGGAGTTGCGTATGGTGTGTCAGGACGCCCCGGAGCACCTGCCCGACGGCGTCGTGGTCCTTGGCCGGCTGAGTGAGCAGGAGCTCGTAGCCGAGTACCAGCAGGCTTGGGTGTTCTGCCTCCCCAGTGACTACGAGGGTTTCGGCATCCCCTACGCGGAGGCCATGGCTTGCGGAACCCCTGTGGTGACCACCCCTAACCCTGGGGCCCTGTTCGTCATCGAGGACGGGTCATCCGGTGAGGTGGTCCACCTCAAGTCCATAGGAGCATCACTCGTGGCCCTCCTGAAGGACCCCCAACGCCGCGACGCGTTGGCGAGGCAAGGCCTGCGTAGGGTGCAGAAGTTCACGCTTCGGGAGGTCGCCGAGCGATACGAGAGCCTCTACTCGTTGCCGCCGGACCGAGGTCTTCGCGCTCGGACACGAGCCTTCGGCTCATGGATCGCCTCGATGCGATCCAGTCGCGCACTGTCATAAGCAAGCGACAGTGAGATGAGCAAGCCTCGGATCGTGGTTGCGCTCACTACCTTCAACGGTCAGCAACACCTGGAAGAACAACTGGACTCCATCAGCAGGCAGGTGCTTGCTCCTGACGCCGTCTACGTCTCCGACGACTCATCCACCGACGGCACCTGGGGGCTGCTGCAGGGGTGGGCAAGCCGTCAGACGTTCCCTGTCCACCTTCATCGCAACCAGTGCAACATGGGCGTGGTGGCAAACATGGAAGCGTTGCTATTGCGAGCCACCGGCGGCGACGTGGTGGTCTTGTGCGATCAGGACGACAGGTGGGACGACCAAAAACTGACCGCCGTGGCTGAGGCGTTCGATCGTCGGCCCGCCGCCCTGTGGCTGAGCGACGGTCACCTCATGGACGAGCTCGGTCACCTCTACCCGTCCCAGACGCTGTGGTCGGGAGTCCACCTGTCCACCGAGAACCTCTTGACCAAAGAAGGCCAACTGCACGAGAGGGGCCTGCGGCGGCTCGTCCTCGGCATGACTGTCACAGGGGCCGCCATGGCGGTGCGCTCCGACGTCGTCAAGGCGGCGCTGCCCTTCCCCAGCGTCATGCACGGTGCCCACCCACCCTTCCTGCACGACGGGTGGCTAGCTCTCTTCGCCGCTCTCAGCGGCGACGTCGTCATGGAGCCGCGCCAGCTCCTAATTTATCGCCAGCATCAGAGTCAATACACTGCTATGTCCCTGGTCGCGGACGGTTCAACGGGGGTACGCCCAGCTGAACCAACCGACCGCGAGACGGTGATCATGGCCGAACTCAGCCGCCTGGATCTTGTGCTCGAGGCGGTCGACGGACGCGACCCCCGAACCTTCTCTGCCAGAAGAATAGCCTTTCTGCGACGCTTGAGACGCTTTCTCGCCGTACGTCAGCAGCCGACCACATCCGCGATCCTCGTTCGTGCTGCGAAGGGCGACTATTCGCTCTTCGCGAACGGCATCCGCACCTGCGGTCTTGACCTGCTTCGCACACGGACGCGACGATCAACCCACCTATAAACCGCCCGAGTCATGCTCCGAGCAAACCACTGCAACGCCCTGACATGAATAGGCATTGCGCTGATCACAGCACGTCGGTAACTCTCGTCATGATGCCGGTGCTGCATATCAGGTGGCCCAAAGATCGATTCGTGAAGGGGGCGCTCCCTCTTCGCCAAGAGCGAGTAATCACTGAGAGTTTCGAGCAGCCGAGCTGCGCGGGGGCGGTGAGAGGAGTAGGACGCCACCACGTCGTCCCGCATGGCCCGTAGCAGTTCTCGGCGGACACTTCGGACAAATTCCTCCATTTCTAGGGACGGATGAGTGAGCTCACTCTTGCTGCTTGCTCCCTGAAGAACCGGAAGGAGGAGCTTCGGTCTATGCCGGAAGAGACTGGTGCCTGCGGGACACACGCTACGCAGGTCGACTCCCTCGAGCCCCGACGTCATGATCGCCGTCGCCACAACACCCTCATCATTCGGGAAACCATAGCGATTCGGTTCATAGAGGGCGCGACGTAGGCGAAGTGCAGCCTCGTATCCGGGTCGCGTCAGCCTAGTCAGTGGAAAGAAGCATCGCCAAGGATCGCTGACACCTCTAGACGTCAACTGATGGGCCCAGAGCCAGTGCGGATCCGCGGTGAGATCAGCTGCCAAGAAATCCGCGGACACTAGGTCCAGTTCTGCGAAGAATGACGCAACATCGACATTCAGGAAACGCACGTCTGGTTCGATGAGCCATGCTTGCTCGACCTCAAGAGCCCGAAAGAGCGCGTAGTAAAAATAATCCCCGCAGCGCCATCCACCATCCGGGACAACGGTCGGCAAGCCGAGTTCCACGAGAACATCATCCGTGAGTTCAACGATATTGTAGGCCGATGGCCACGCGCGAGGAGAGGCTGAATTCAACTGGTCGACGACCACCACGACTCTATCGCGTCCCAGCGCGGCAGCAAGTTCAGAATGCAACGTCTGGACGGCCCGAGACAACTCATGCGTGCGGATGGCCACGACGGACGCTCCTGCAGAGGGGCGCCGACTGGGTACGGCTTGGTCGAGATCGGGGTTGGCCAAGGAAACACCTCATGACTCTGCATCACCGGCGGCCACTCCGCCACCAGTTAGCGGACTTGGGGACTTTATCACACGCGGACCCGCCTCAGGTGGCCGCCCTCCACGTCAGCGGTGCCCGCTAGGATCCGATTGTGACAGCAGCACCCCTCGGAGCGCCTGAACGCATTCGTGAGCCGGCAGGGTCCCTCGGCGCTGCCCTAGCCGGCCGGGACAACGCGCTCAACTTCGTGCGGCTTGTTCTCGCCAGCCTGGTCATCTGGTCCCACGCCTGGCCTCTCGGCGAATTTGGTGGGGACCCGTACTTTGGAGGCAACTCACTCGGTGGCTGGGCCGTGTCGGGGTTCTTTGCAATATCCGGGTATCTCATTGCCGGGTCGCGTTCGCGGCTACGCCTTGCTCCATTCCTGTGGCGTAGGGCGCTGAGAATATTCCCAGCTTTTTGGGTGGCGCTTGGCGCCGTGGCCTTCGTTGCGGCCCCGCTGGGATCCGTGATGGAGGGGAGCCGCTGGCAGTTAGACGGCGCTGTCAGCTACGTCGTGCGCAACTGGTTTCTCAAGATGGAGCAGTGGGACGTACCCGCCACTCTAGTCTCGGCCGGCAGCCAGAGCTGGAACGGCTCGTTGTGGACACTAGTCTTTGAGTTTGCGTGTTACTGCGCGATGGCTCTCTTGTTTACGCTCAGGCCGGTTCGACGGTTTCCGCTGCCGGCCTTGGCACTGCTTTGGCTGATTGCCAGCGTGATGACGTGGGCCCCCGCTCGGGCAATTTCTGTGGCAACCTCTCTGCGCGTCGGGTTCTTGGTTGAACCTTTCGCTCACGCTTTCTGGCTGATGGCTTTCTTCCTGGCCGGTGCCCTTGTGTGGTCGATTCGTGGAGGCGTTAGATTGGGACCTTGGTGGCCGCTCGGCGCGGCCGTCCTGCTCTTGGCATGCATCGTCACCGAAACCGGGCCCACGCTAGGGTCGTTACCCACTACCATCCTCGTCCTGTGGGCGGGCACAGCACCAGTGAGGATCGGCTCTGTCAACGATATTTCCTACGGCGTGTATATCTACGCGTTTCCTATCCAACAGCTTCTCTTCCTGTCCGGGATCGCGCAGCAGGTCGGCCCGTGGGCGGCTGGGTTGATCGCCTGGGTCTTGGTTCTCCCGGTGGCAACGCTGTCATGGCATCTGATAGAGAAGCCGGCGCTGGCGTTCAAGAATTTGGTGAGGTAATTGCACATTGCAGGGCCCGCGCGTCACGGCTTCCTACACTAGAGGCCCAGCGAGACTCGCACGAGCCCTAGGCTTTCGCGTCGGGGGCCCACGAACGGGAGCGCAGCGGACGTGTCGGGACATGCGGACCCTTAGCCACCCAGTCGATCTCGGGTACGGCCTGGCCTCGCTGCATCTGACCCCACACTCGTTCTGCATCAGCCTCATCAAACTTGGCACCGACGCGCCAATGCCACCCCTCTCCCGCGGGGGTGCCTGCATCGTCGAGCGCTTGAGCGCCTCGACGGAACTTGCCGAGAATCTGGTGGGCCCCTCGGTACGGAACATGAATGTTGACGAGTCCTCCCCCTCGACTTCCAGGTCGTGAGACGTCGTGGTTGCCGGGCGCCACGAAAGCCAGAGGGTGAGCTCGAAATCCTACCTTCTTGTAGCCACCGCCCAGGTCCAGGAGCAACGTCCTCTTCCGGAAGTCGCTCTCCTCCGAGAGTGGAACGGCATGGATCGTGTGCGAATTGATGACGTCCGCACTCTGCGACGGCAACCACTCCGACAGGGTACCGCTGGGTGCGAACCAAAACTCGTCGCCGTCAAACGGGATAATCCACTCGGCGCCGGCGCGCCACGCCAACCTGCTCAGGTGAGTGATCTTTTCTTTTTGAAAGTGCCCTTTCGAGGAGTCCAGAACGACGTGCAGCCGGGGCTCAGCCGCAGCCATGGAAAGCAACCGTTCCCGCGTGCCATCGTCCGAAGAGTGGTCCGCGATGACGATGCCACTCAGGCCCTGATCCAACAGATGGGACACGACGGCGGGCACGACATCTGCTTCATTGCGAACGACACTGACCCCCCACACCTGCCCCGGCCGCCGGACGCGGCGCACATGAGGCCGCGTCAGGTGGCTGCGCACATCTCGATCGACCTTCCAACTCCAGTGACCCACCCTGTACTCGTGTAGCACCGACTTCACATGCCGCACCTCGGAGGCCAGACCTGCTGGGAGAGCAGTCGCAGCCCGAGTCCGCACGATCCTGCGGAGTGTCACGATGCGGTTTCCCACTCTCATCCTGCAACCTCCAGCCGTCGTGACAGATCGAGCACCCTCTGGGCGGTATCGTCCCAGCAGAACCGCGATCGGACCGCCGCTGGGTCGACCGCGACGACCTCGTCGGAGATGACCCGCCGGAGGCCGTCCCTGATCGAATCCACGTCCTTGGGGTCGAAATAGACGGCGCGGTCGGCCGCGATCCAGCGGAAAACCGGGATGTCCGACACAACCAAAGGCGTCCCTAAGGACGCCGCCTCGATGAGCGGCAGGCCAAAGCCTTCGTCAAGACTGGGCACGACAACGGCGCGGGCGCCGCGGTAGAGAGACCAGAGCTCGTCATCCGAGACGTATCCGAGCTTGAGAATCCCGGACGAGTCGTCGACCGCGTCTTGCGAGGCGGCAAACACCGTGCTGTTTGTACCGCCGACCAGCACCAGAGAAACCTGCCGTCGCAGGCCCGGGGGGAGGGAAGAGTACGCCTGGACCAATCGGTCGATGTTCTTGCGGGGGTCAGCGGATGCGACCGCCAGTAGATAGGGGCGGCCAAGGGGCCATGGCCGCACAGTGTCGAGCGGCGGGGCAGTCACGCCATTGGGAGCAACGACTGCAGGAGTCTCACCACCGTAGAGATCGACGTGGCGGGTGCGTGTGGCCTCACTCACGAAGACCAGTCCAGAGGCACCGCGAAGCTGAGCCTTCAGCACTGGGGCGTGAGTGAGGACGTACCTCCGGGAGTACCACTCCGGGTTGCTGAGAACGAAGTGATCGTGCACGGCGACCACGTGACGCCGGTGAAACACCGGGCTGCGGGAGGTAAGCGTGACGAGGACCTCATCCTTGCTCGACACGCTCAACCCCTGCACCTGTGTCCAGGCCAGCCACCGGTTGGCAGAGGTGCGGGCCGGACGGGCAACCACCCCCGGGTGACTGAGCAGTCGACGGGTCACCTCGGAGGCATACCGCTGCTGGCCCGTCGTGCGTTGGCCCCTCCAGGCAGCATTGACCACAATCATCGAGCCTCCAGGTGCGAGATGACCTTGGCGAAGTCAGCGACTCGCTCCGCCCAGTCGGGTGCTCCCGTGCGGGTAGACGTGACGGGAGGATCTGCCACCAGCGACGCAACAGCTTGCGGAAAAGCGTCAGCTCTTCTTACGTGCACCATGGGGGATGCAGAGTCTCTGAAGCCGGGGACTGCCGTGGCCACGACCGGCCGGCCAGACGCTTGGTATTCGTACGCCTTGATGGGGTCCAAGCTATCGGTGAAGTCGCTCTGGACGTGGGGGACCACCAGGGCAGCGGCGTGCTGCAGGTAGGCGGGGACCGATGACGCGGGACGCCCCCCGAGCAACCGCACCCCGCCTTCCACCAGGGCTTTCACGTCGTCGTTGCCGAGGGCGATCGGGCCGAGCAGGACCAGTTCACCGACGCCTCGGACCACCTTGGCCGTCTCGAGGCATAGGTCGACGTCCAGACGATCTCGGTGGAGGGTACCGACATACAGGGCGTAGGGAAGACCAGGCAGGTCGGGAGGTCGTGCGTGGACTTGAGCGTAGGCACGTGTATCTACTGCATTGGGGATCAGCCGAGCAGGCTTGTCTGCGGTCGTCTTGCTGCCCAGCGCCCGCGAGCAGACCACCACGACATCGACGTGCGCGAGGAGTCGGCGTTCCTGCGCTGCTGTGCGGTCCGCCTCCCTTCGTGGCCGCTCCGCAGCCAACCAGTCGTCGGTGATGTCATAGAGCGAGCGCCAGCCGGTGATGTCGAGCACCTCCGCCCCCTGCGGATCGTTGACCCAGAGGACCGGGCTGTCAAAGCCCAGCTCCTCGGCAACCTGCACGACGCGGCGCGCTCTTCTGGTGTCACCCCCCGGATCGACCCGGCGTGGCAGCCACTTCGTCCCCTGGAAGGCCCAAAGGCGCCCGGCAGCTCCCTCCAGGTCTTGGACCTGCCTCAGTCCGGTCCCGCGATCGCGCGGCGCCTTCCGCCTCCACGCATGCACCGGGTCCCCAGGCGGCTCGACGAAGAGCACCTGCAGGTCAGGCCTGACCCGAAGGAGACCTGCGACAAGGTGCTGATTCCGCCGCCACACCTCATCCCATGCCTCCAGCGAAATTACGACCAGATCGGTCATCCAAGCAGCTCCTCGTAGACCGAGCGCGTCTCCCGCGCCTGGCGGTCAGGGGTGAAGCGCTGCCGTTGAGCAGTCTGCAGACGATGGCCGTAAGCGACTCGCCAAGGCGCGTATCTCGCAGCCTTGCGAAGCAGTCCGGCTGCGTCTTGCGCAGAACCCGCTGAGAACAAAGCGGCACCGTCCACCAGACCGACCGACTCGAGGTGGCCACCTGCTGCACTGGCCACCACTGGCAGCCCGCACGCCATCGCCTCAACGACGCTCAGCCCGAAGGGCTCGGCAGGCGCCGTCGCCAGCAAGACCGATGCCTGGTCCATGAGAGCGGACACGTCCTCGGAGAAGCCTAGGAGGTCGACATCACTCAAGAGCCCCAACTGCGCTGCCCGTTCCCGCAGTTGCGCCCCCTGGCTACCGGTGCCCGCGACCACCAGACGCCACCCGTCGTCCACGAGCCCCGACAGCGCGAACGCCTCTAGGGCCAGGGCGGTGTCCTTCTCCGGCTCCAGCCGTTGACACACCAGCACGACCCGCTCCCTGGCCGAAGACAACGGCCGGTTGGGTACGCCAGCGTAGACAACCGTGCTCCGACCGTCGACCGCCCCAGCGACGAACTGGCTGACGGCGATCTGTCGAGCAGCGCGCTGTCGCAACACGGGCGACGCCAGCCGGCCAGCCCAGGATCTGCCCCTGCGCGCCGCGAAGTGGCGGGTCACGACATAGGGGCGCCCCCCCAGGGCCAGGGCGGCAGCCGTCTCGGCCGCGGTCATGTGGGTGTGGACGATGTCAGCCCCAGCTGCGCGCACCAGAGCGGCTCCGACCTCTGCCGTCGTCCTGGCTGGCAGGTGCGGCACGTCAGGGCCGAGCTCGACTTTCATCCTGTGAGGGTCACCTCCGATCACCCGGATCTCATCGCCCTGCTCTGCCTGCGCCCGAGCCAGCACCACGACGTGCCGTTCCACTCCCGCGAAGGCGTCCGAGCGCACGGCGTGGACAACCTTCACGGCTGCGACCTCAGAGCCAGGGCTTCCAGTCGCGAGAGGTAGACCCGCGAGACCTCAGTCCAGGACAGAGTCCGCACCGACTCCCTCGCCGCTTGGCGCACTCGACGCGCTGGAAGGGTTTCAACGTCTTGTATGCGCGCCGCGATCTCAGCCGGCGACGGTGTCGTCAGGTAGCCGTTGCGGCCGGGGTCGATCACATCGCTCGCGCAGCCGACGGGGGTGGAGATCACGGGGAGTCCGCTGGCCAGTGACTCCGTGACGACGAGGCCGTAACTCTCATACGCGCTCGCCTGCACCAGGACGTCGGATGCCCAGTAGAACGGCGCGGGATCGGTCGCGCCAACCAGGTGGCAGCGGTGGGCAAGGTCCCTCACCCGTTCGTCACGCCGCAAACGGGTCAGTTCCGTCTCATCTCCGCCGACCACGACGAGATGATGATGCTCGGGAAGGAGCAGAACGGCGTCGATGAGGGGGAAGAGCCCCTTGCGACCGAACTCGTGACCCACGAACAACACCGCACGGTCACGCTCGCCGAGTCCCAGTGCCCTCCGCGCTTCACGCCGTTCGGCCTCGGTCGGCGGGCGATACACCTCGAGGTCGACCCCGTTCGGGATCACCCAGGTCGTCGGCACCACTTGACCAAACGTCTTGCGCAACAACTCATCTTCGATCGTGGACAGGTTCACCACGCTGCGGTGGATCGTGGAGCGGTAACGGATCGCGTCGCGCAGGGTCGTGAACAGGTGCAAAGGATTTCTCAGCAACCGCAACCAGGGACGCCCCCGCGCCTCCATGGCTGCGATCAGGTTTCCGTGATTGACGTAGACATCACCGGTCAGGACGTCGTTGTGACAGACGCTGACCGTCTCCGGCGGCAACCCGGCGAGGTACCGTCGAGCCAGGACAGTGCCCACCGTTGAGAACCAGACCACTCGTGCTGCAAGGGCAGTCTTCTCAGCGATGCCGGTCAGGCCCGTGGGGATCCAGCCCCCCCGCGCCTCGCTCAGCGTGAAGCTGGACACCTCGTGCCCAGCCGCCTTCCACTCCTGCTCCAGGTGAAAGGCGACAGCACCGACTCCGGATCCCGGCCCGACGTGCGGTGCGATCTGCACGATCTTCAACCCGCACCCACCAGTCTCCGCTCCTGGGGCCCCACCGTCGCCGCCTTGGACGCTCGAGCGTCAACGTGCGCAGCACCCAAACAGACCCCGGCGATGAGGAAGGGAACGGAGACACTCACACTGATCCAGAACAGGTCGAACTGTCCCTGGACCACGCGACTCAGCACCGCTGCAAAGGCAACGGTCCCGAAGGCTGGGTCCAAGCGCCACAGGACAACCAAGATGCCAGTGATCATGACGAGAAAGCCGATAAGGCCCACCACTCCCGTCGTCGTAGCAACCTCAAGGCCGACATGGGGAGGCTCGTACTTGATCGGCGCGTCGGCTGTGCGCCAGAAGCGCAGCCCCCACCCCAGCAACGGCCGCTCCAGGAAGACCTGCGATGACTCTCGATACCACTCCAATCGCTGAAAGACCGAGTTGTGCTCGTTGCCCGAGCGGAACTGGTCTCGCACCAGCGTGAGGACTCCAAAGGCTGCTGGTGCGAGCGACAGCATGACCAAGATCGACGTCCGACGTTCGCTGTGCCGCCGCAGCGACACCACGAGGATCGCCACGGCCAGTGCGATCAGGGCCTGCCGAGACTGTGACAAGGCAATGGCTGCGGCGAAGATCCAGAACACGAACATCGAGTTCCTGGTGGACCAGCGGAGCCAGGATGGCTGGGCGTAGACAAGGACGGCGGCGAAACCCAGCAGGGTACCGATGAAGTTCTTGTGCATCTGCCATGGCCACCTGGGGTAGACGGCCCTGAAGTCCCCAGCTGCGACCTGGAGGACCCCCTGCACGATCGTGGGGATGGCGAGCGCCACGCACGCCGCGAGGAAGAGCGACAGTCCCAGCCTCGCGTGCCCGCCAGCGCCCACCGCCCAGCCGACCATCAGGGCTCCGGACACGAGCAGCCAGGCGTGGAACCACTCCACGGTGTTGGCGGTAAAGGGGTTGGCGAGAACGGTGAACAAGGTGGTCGCCTGGTAAAGGGCGTTGAGCCACAGGAGCCGTCTGAGATCGGACGAAAACGGTCGGGGCGACATCAGCACCGCTGGCCAGAACGCGAGCGCCAGCATCGCATCCGACACCGTCAGGTCGAATCCTTCACCACCAACCCGTGCCACCACCACGATCAGCGGCATAGCCAGCAAGGGCAGGGTGACGGGCTGCACCAGGGCAGCCACCCCGACCAGCACGACGGCCGCGAGGCCCAGAGCGAGCATCGGCTGGGTCGGCACGAGGTAGGCGACGGCCAGGGCCAGAACGATGGCACCCAGCACGAGCACGCCGACGCCGACACGCTCGGAGATCTCGCGCCAGGTGGTCACGCCGCCACGCTCTCCCGCAGCGGACGCTGCGGTCGGGCCCACTTCCGAGCCTCGATCCGCACCGGCCCCTGCCGCAGCAGGGCCGCACGCCGGCGAGCTGCCGCGCCGCGCGCTCCAGGCAGGACGACCGAACGTGCAGCGGAGCCCAACCACTGCCCCGCCCGCGCGTACTGCCACCCCGCAGCCCCAAAGTGCTTCCGCAGGTAGCGCTCCTGGCCCGCGTAGAAGTGCACCTCCCGCCGCATCGGGTCGCTCGACGTCGCGGCCCCCAGGTGCAGGGCGCTCACCTCCGGCACCAGACGATGGCGCCATCCCATCAGGGAGGCCCGCTTGGCCCAGTCCGTCTCCTCGGCGTAGAGAAAGAAATCCTCGTCGAAACCACCAACCTGCTCAAGAGCCTCAGCGCGCAGCAGCAGCACCGAGCCGATTACGTAGTCCTCGTGCCGATCGTTGAGCCGACCCAGACCCTTCGCCTCGATCCACGACCGCACCGGTGACGGGAACGGCCACACTACGCGCGACGGGCGTCCCTCGCCGTCGGTCTGCGCCGGGGCGACGCTGGCCAGGTCGGGGTCGGCCCGCAGCGCGCGATGCAGGGCACGCTGGGAGTCGACGGACACCACCGCGTCCGGGTTGAGCAGCAGGACGTCGGTGCCGGGAGTCAGCCGGTCGGCAAGGGCGTGGTTGACACCGACACCGAAGCCGCCGTTCCAGCCCGGGTCGAGGTAGCGCACCCCCAGCTCGGCGCACAGGTCCCTGATCTCCGGAAGCGATGAGTTGTCGACGACGGTCACAGCGAGCTCGCGCACAGGCTCCAGCGCCGCACGCAGCAGCTCCGGCGCCCCGTAGGCAACCACCACGACCTCGGGGTCGTGGTGGTCGGCGATCTCGCTGCGCGCCTGGTGCACCATCCGACGATAGACCGCCTCGTAGCGCGCAGCCACGCTTGACCACGAGCACCCCTGCGCCCGCTCAACGCCCGCCTCCTGCAGCCGCTCCCACAGGCCCGACTCACGGCATACCCGCAGCAGCGCCTCCCCGAGCGCCCGCGGGTCGCCCTCGGGCACGAGCAGCCCCGCGTCGCCGACCACCTCGGGCAGCGAGCCGGAGTCGCTCGCCACGACGGGCACACCCGCGGCCATCGCCTCGACGACGACGCGGCCGAACTGCTCCACCCAACTTGGAGTGGTCAACGACGGAACCGCCAGCACGTCCATGCCCTGGAACAGGGCCGGCAGCTCCTCCTGGGGAGCAGAGCCCGCGAAGGTCACCCGGTCGCGCAGGTCGGGCGCTGCGGCGCGCTCGCGCAGCTCTGCCTCCTGAGGGCCGGCGCCGACGAGGGTGAGCCGCAGATCCGGGTATGCCGCCACCGCGTCAAGCAGCACCGTCACGCCCTTGTGCGGGGCGAGGCGACCGACATACCCGACGCGGACGGGCTCGTCCGGAGCGGGCGGCTGCCGGTCAGCAGGGGTGAACCGCTCGACGTCCACGCCGAGCGGCACGACGTCGGGCACCCCGGGGAAGCCCTTGCGCACACAGATTTCGCCAGCCGCATCGTTGCAGACAATGACGGCGCGCGCGTGGCGCAGGGCCCATCGTTCCCACCAGCGGAACGGGATGGGGTAGTGCTTGTCGATGTTCTGCGCCGAGTACAGCGCGTAGGGAGCGCGGTTGCGCCGCAGGGCACGGATCACCAGAGCCTGAAGCGTGCTGACGGCGAACGGCTCCTCGTGCAGGTCGATGACGTCCCACCGCTCGCCGAGCGCCCGCCACAGCGGCCGCAGGTCGTAGGCGAACAGGGCAGGGTGCCGACCCAGGGTGCGCACCGGCACCACGGAGTCGGGGGGCTCGGAGGGGTCGGTTTCGAGGGTGACGTCCGCTCCGCCCTCGTTCCACCGGCGTGCGGAGAGCAGCGTCACGTCGTGACCGAGGCCCCTCAGTCCGCGTTCGCGTGCCCTCCATGCGGTCATCACCCCGCTGTGAAAAAGGCGGAGCACCCTCATGGGGATAGGATACGGGTGCTTTCACCTTCATTCTTCGTGGGAAGAGGGCCCGTGACCCTTCGCGACTTCTTCGGCGCGATGCGCCAGCGCTGGCGCATCATCCTGTCCACGGTGCTCGTGGTCGTGGCGGCCACCGCCTACCTCACCCTGCAGATCCGCCCGGTCTACGAGTCGAGCTCCCGGGTCTACTTGCTCGCGAGCAGCCAGACCGACACCGCCAACGTCTACGACATGCCGGCTGCTCAGAGGCAGACGATCATCCAGGTCGCCAGTTCGCCGATCGTCCTCGACCCGGTGCGGGAGCAGCTGGGCCTCGCTCCCGGGACCATGCTGCAGGTATCGGCCGCGGCCGCCGGGGACACGCCTCTTCTCGACGTCCGCGTCCGTGCCCACGACCCGCAGGTGGCCTCCGACGCCGCGACCGCCGTCCCGCAGCAGCTGGCTTCCGTGGCCCGCAACTTCTCACCGATGCTCGCCAGCAGCGGACAGTCTGTGACCGCAGAGGTCATCGTGCCCGCCGGCGTGCCGTCCCGCCCTGTGGAGCCGGTGCCCGAGCGAAACCTCGCCCTAGGACTGCTGGCAGGTCTCATGCTGGGCGTCGCCTTCGCCCTGGGTCGACAGGCGATGGACCAGCGGATCCGGGAAGAGCGAGACCTGGATGCGCTGTCCGACCGTCCGGTCCTGGCAAGCGTGCCCCTGCGCAAGGACAACGACCCCCACGCGATCTTCCTCGAGATCGACCCGTTCGGCCCTCAGGCCGAGGCGATCCGACGGCTGCGGACCAACATGATGTTCGTCGACGTCACCACGGGCAAGCACTCGTTCGTCATCAGCTCGACCCTGCCGGGGGAGGGCAAGACGACGACAGCGATCAACCTCGGATTGGCGATGTCCGACGCCGGCTCGAAGGTGCTGCTCATCGACGCCGACCTGCGTCACCCGTCGGTGGCCTCGAACCTCGGCCTCGAAGGAGCTGTGGGCCTGACCACCGTGCTCCTGGGAGAGGCAGACGTCGCGGACGTCACCCAGCGATGGGGCGGGAGCAACCTGCATGTCCTCGCCTCCGGCGAGGTGCCGCCCAACCCCAGCGAGCTGCTCGGGTCCTCCAAGATGCACGACCTCTTCGAGAGCCTCTCGGAGACCTACGACTTCATCCTCGTCGACACACCGCCCGTGCTGCCCGTCACCGACGCCATGGTCATCGAGAAACTGACTGGCGGCATGCTGATGGTCGCCGCCTCCGGACAGATCCGCAAGCGGCACCTCAGCGACGCCCTCCGCACCCTGGAGACTGCAGAGACCCACATCGCCGGTTTCGTGATCACCAAGTCGCCGGCGCAGCCGTCGGCCTACTACAACTACTACAACGGGGACGACGCGCCGACCCGTCCCCGTGGTGCACGGTCGCGTCGCAAGTCGGTGCGCGACCGGCGGATGGCGGCGGCTCGCCCCCATGCCGAGCAGGCCGCCCAGGAGCGTGCTCTCAAGGCCGACGCGGCGGACTCGCCCGAAGGCGAGGCGCTGGAGTTCCGCAGTCGGTCCAGGCAGCGGATGGACCGGCGCACCCCGCGCAGCTGACCAGCCGCTGGCGGAGCGTTCAGGTCGTCGCGACCAGGACTCCGAGAGCGACCAGCTCGTCCAGGACCTCCGTCATGACCTCCACGTCCACGTCCTCGTGCGCCACGTCGAGGTCGGCGGCCACGAGCAGGCTGACGTCCGCCAGGCCAGGTGCCTGCAGCAGTGCGCGGCAGACGGCAGCGACAGGACCCTCCAGCACGGAGATGGATCCGTCGGTCAGGGAGGCTGCGTAGATCGTCCCGCCGTGCGCGCCCTCGTCCGGGCGGTCGACGACCCCCCACCCGGGCGTGACGGTCCAGCCCCGGCTCATGCGCGCCCCCTCCGACGGCTGCGCCAGATCTCCGTGACACCACGACGCACCCGGTCGCCGAACTCCACGACCACCTCCCCCACCGACGGCGGATGACCTCGCGTGTTCGCCAGGTGCTCGGTGTTGACCAAGGGTGCCCGCAGGACGGTGAGCGCCTTCGCTGTCAACGTCGACTGGGCCTTCACCCGCGCCCGCCACTCCTCCACCCGACCAGACCGGGTCACCACCACGTGCCACAGGTCGTGCTCCCGGTGGTCCCCGACCCGGTCCAGCTCACCCAGCGCCGCGGCATACCCGACCTCCGCCCCCACCCGTCCCACGAGAGCCTCGACCTGTGCGGTCAGCTCCGCCCCGAGCAGCTCAACCACCCCCTCCTTCCTCCGCACGGTCATGCCGTTGCGCGCCTCGTTGAGGAGGTGGACCAGCGCCTGCCCGGCCTGGTCGGGCACCGGGCACGGCACGGAGGCGAGCCGGATCTCCAATCGGTCGGACCACAGGGTGTCGAAGGTCTTGTCGCCCGGCTGCATGCCCGGGAAGAACCGGTGGATGTCCGCGTAGCCGAGGTGGTCGTGCCAGTAGGTCTGGGCGTGGCCGAACGGTGAGCCCGTGTGGAACCGAGAACGACGGCGCCAGCCCCGCGCCTCCAGCGCCTCGACGAACCGCTTGACCTGGCTGGGCCGCACGAGCACGTCGGCGTCGCTGCCGCCGGAGGCACGCGAGCGCCACTGCGGCTCGAACGCGATCCCCTTGATGTGCAGCAGGTCGACGCCGAGCTGGTCGGCCAGGTGCTGCAGCGCGGCGTGGCAGAACTCGATGCGGACCGCCAGGTCCACCGTCGCCACCCGCTGCTCCTCCACGCCGACCATCGTGCCACCCACCCTGGACGATCCTGCGGCAGGACAGCCAGCCTGCCCTCGACATGCGCGCACCCGCCCCGCCGCCTAGCCTGACGGCATGCCAGCCAAGACGGACGTCGTCATCGTCGGAGCAGGTCTCGCCGGTCTGACCTGTGCCCTTCGGCTCCAGAGCCGGGGGGTGTCGTTCCGGGTGCTGGAGGCGTCCGACGCGGTCGGAGGACGCGTGCGGACCGACGTCGTCGACGGCTACCTGCTCGACCGCGGCTTCCAGGTGCTCAACCCGGGATACCCGATGGTGCGCGAGCTCGTCGACCTCAAGGCGCTCAACCTGCAGCGGATGACCGCCGGCGTGGGCGTGCGCTCGGCCCGCAGCGAGGCCCTCGTGGTGGTGGCCGACCCTCGACGTGAGCCCCAGCTGATCGCGCAGACGATGCGCTCGGGCAAGCTGCACCCGGCCAGCCTCGCCTCCCTGGCCCGCTGGATGGCGCCGGCGATCAGCTCCGAGCAGCTGCTCAGCGACACCTCCGGCGACGTGACCCGGCGCGAGTCGATGGACGAGGCCGGGTTCCTCGGACCGCTGCGCCACCTCGTCGACGCCGTGCTTGCCGGTGTGCTGCTCGAGGACGACGGCAGCACCTCCGCCGCCTTCACCCGCCTCCTCGTGCGTGGGCTCGTCACCGCCACCCCCGGCGTCCCCGCCGAGGGCATGCAGGCCCTCCCCGAGCAGCTGGCGGCTGGCCTGGACCAGGCCGTCGAGCTGGGGACCGAGGTCGTCGAGGTGGGTCCTGGCACGGTCCGCACCGCCGGAGGTGAGCAGATCGACGCCGACCTCGTCGTCGTGGCTACCGACCCCGGGACCGCCGGTCGGCTCACCGGTCGCACGACGCGCCCCGGCAAGGGCGTGACCACGCACTGGTTCGCGGCCCCCGAGGCACCCACCGACCTGGCTGCGATCATCGTCGACCAGCGGCCCCACCACGGGCCGGTCGTCAACACCGCGGTCATGAGCAACGCCGCCCCCACCTACGCCCCCATGGGTCGCCACCTGGTCCAGGCCAGCAGCCTGCTCCGCGCAGGGCACGAGCCGGTCTCCGACCGGGCCGTCCGGCGCCACGTCGGCGAGATCTACGGCGTCGACGTCACCGCGTGGGAGCTGGTCCGCCGCGACGACATCCCCTACGCCCTGCCGCAGGAGCCGGCGCCGTTCCTCGACCGGGACGCCATGCAGGTGGACGAGGGACTCATCGTGGCAGGCGACCACGTCGACACCGCGTCCATCCAGGGCGCGATGGTCAGCGGGCACCGCGCGGCCAACGGCTACCTCCACCGGCGGCTCCTCGTCGACTGACCTGCGAACTCACTCGCCGCGCAGCTTCTCCCACCTGGCCCGCAGCGCCGGGGCGCGGTGCGCGTTGCCGTGCAGCTCGACATACCTGGTCCCGAACTGCGCCAGGAGCGCGTCGTCGAGGCGGCGCACCGCGCCGGGCGGGTAGCGGTAGGCCATCCGTGCGTCGATGACGTCGGTGTCGACGCGGTTGAGCACCTCGCCGAGCTCGTCGAGGGAGGTGATGCCGAGCTCGAGGAGCAGGTGCGCCACCCAGTCGTAGTGGTCGGTGCGCGACCAGCCGGCCTCCGGGAAGCGCCCGGCCAGGAACGCGGCCAGGTCCTGCGTGCCGATGCGCGGGTCCTCGTCGGGCACGCTCTGCTGCTCCGGCACGCTCTCGCGCAGGCGGTCGCGGATCTGCAGGAACTCGCGGTCGGCCAGCTCCAGCAGGCCGGCGGCCAGCGTGAAGCGCCGGTCCAGGTCGGGCCCGTGCTCCTCGGGCACCCTTCCCTTGTAGCGGATGTCGTGCTCGAACTCGGCCCAGGCGTGCTGCAGCACCGTCCGCACCTGGATCGACACCGGGCGGCCGACGAGCGCGGCGACGTCAGGCCGTCGCAGCAGCTCGGGGTCGAGCTCGGCGAGCAGGTGGCGGCTGGAGTAGCCGAACCGCCCCTCCTGGGCCGTCTCGCGCCCCATGTCGCGGTCGTCGATGACGTGCAGCTGGTCCCCGAACAGGTCGGCGACGGCGTCGACGTCGGAGAGCACGTAGGTCACGACGCGCACGCCGATCTGGTCGGTGACCTGCTTGAGCGGGTCGGGAAAGACAGGTATGCCGTCCACCGCGCGGGCCGCCTTGGCGGCGAAGGACTCGACGCTCTTGGTGCGACCGGTCACGGTCAGGTAGTTGATGCCGGCCTCGTCGAGGATGTCGGTGATCAGGGCGATGTAGCCGGCGGTGGCGGACTCCACCGCGGGCCGCGACTCGGCATACTCCTCCACCGGGTCCCGGACCGGGTCGGCCTTTGACCGCGGGGTCGGGAGGAGGTCCTCCGGCAGCGTCGGCGTGACGATGTAGCCCGTGGCAAGGTCCCCGTAGGTGGTGGTCCGCCCGGGGTGCGCGACGGCATACCTCGCAACGTAGGCGCACACGACCGCGTCCACCTGGTCCTCGATCACGCGCAGCCGTGACTTCTGCGCCGCCCCGCGCACCCCGTCGACGAGCGCCTGCCAGTCGGGTTCGTGCGTGAGGTGCAGGGGAGGGTCGGCGGAGGCGAGGCCCTCGAGGTGGGTGATGAGCTCGAGGAGGGCGGCACGCAGGTCCTCGAGGGAGCGGCCGGGCTTGTGCTTGTACTTCAGCGTCCGGCCGAGGCGGAAGAGCGCGACGGTCGCCGGGTGCGGGTAGACCTCGATGGCGCGGCGGTCGCGGCCGGACGTCGGGTTGATGTCCAGGCGCAGGCGTCGGGCGAGCCGGGCGCCGCGCGGGGTCTGCGCGAACTCCGGCTTGCCCGTGTTGGTCGGGTGCGCGCCGGCGTCGAAGCGACGGAAGTCGGCGTTGAGCGCCTGCTCGCAGGGCCGGTTGCCAGTGGGGTTGACGACGACCAGCGGCGCGTCGACGGCGACGAGGCAGGGACCGTCGGTGAACGGCTCGAGCGCGGCCACGATGTCCTCGTCGCTCCGCTGCGTCGAGACGTGCACGAGGCGGCCGTCGCCGTCGAGCACCGCGAGGCCCGTGGGCTTCTTCTCGCCCCAGGCGAGGTCGATCCCGACGAAGTGCATGGTCACACTCTGCCCTGTCCGTCCCTGCCCCGTCGGTGCCACACTGGCCTCGTGACGACGACACCAGCCTCCCCCTCCCAGCCCCCCACCCTCGCGGTCATCGGAGCCGGGTCGGTGGGCGCCACGATCGCCTATGCCGCGCTCGTCCGCGGCACCGCCCGCCGCGTGGTGCTCCACGACATCAACGCCGCGAAGGTCGAGGCCGAGGTCCTCGACCTCAACCACGGGCTCGCGTTCACGCCGATGGGTCAGGTGGAGGGCAGCGACGACGTCGAGGTATGCCGTGGCGCGCGCGTCGTCGTGGTCACCGCCGGCGCGAAGCAGCAGCCCGGCCAGAGCCGGATGGAGCTCGCGGAGTCGACCCTGCGGCTGACCAAGAGCATCATGCCCGCGCTGGTGGAGGTGGCGCCGGACGCGACGTACGTCATGGTGACCAACCCCGTGGACGTCGTGACGACCGCCGCTCTCAAGGTCACCGGCCTGCCGCCCAACCAGCTCTTCGGCTCCGGCACGGTGCTCGACTCGTCGCGGCTGCGGCACGCGATCGCGACACGGCTGGGCGTGGCCGTCACCAGCGTCCACGCGAGCGTCGTCGGGGAGCACGGCGACACGGAGTTCCCGCTGTGGAGCTCGGCCAGCGTCGGTGGCGTGCCGTTGCTGGAGTGGGACGCCCAGCACGGCGGACTGGGTGAGGACGTCCGGGCGGCGATCGCCGACGACGTGATGCGCTCGGCCTACCGGATCATCGCCGGCAAGGGCGCCACCAACTACGCCATCGGGCTCGCGGTGTGCCGGATCGTCGAGGCCATCCTGCGCGACGAGCACGCCGTCCTGCCGGTGTCGACGTGGCTGACGGACTACCACGGGATCTCGGACGTGTGCCTGTCGGTCCCGACGATCGTGGACAGCAAGGGCGCCGGCGAGCGGCTCCTCGTACCGATGAACGCTGCGGAGCTCGCCCAGCTGCACCACAGCGCCGAGTCGATCCAGGCGACGGCGCGGCGGTTCGGCTTCTAGGGAGGCGCGTCGCGTCGCACCGTGCCGATCAGCACACACCGCTAGAGCACCAACACCAGCACCAACACGCCGACGCCCGCCGCCCGAGGTCCGCTGCCCCCACCCACTACCCGGCAGCAATCGTTCTTCCCGCGGGATATTTCCAGCGGGTAGCACGATTGGTGCCGGGTAGTCGGTGCCGGGTAGTCGGTGCCGGGAAGTCGGCGCCGGGAAGTCGGCGCCGGGAGTCGCCCTGGCGGGTCACACGGCCCGGCGTGCCGTCGCGGCTGCCGCCTTGATGGCGCGGTCCACCTTCTGAGGCGCGAAGAGGTCGGACCAGACGAGGCGCACCACGCCGTAGCCCAGAGCGCGGATCTGGTCCTCGCGGCGCTTCTCCCGGACGAGGGCGTCGCGACCGTCGCGTCCTTCGTACTTCACCGCCCCGTCGAACTCGACGACGACGCCGAGCGCCGGGATGAAGAAGTCGACCCGCGCGATGACCCGACCGTGCTCGTCCAGCACACGGAACTGGGGCACCACCTCGTAGCCGAGCTCGTGCATGAGCAGCCGGCTCAGAGACTCACCGGCTGACTCCGCCGACGGGCTGGCCTGCTCGACGACGTGGCGGGCCACCGACATCCCCGGCGTGCGCCGAAGCCGTTCCAGCCATGTGTCCAGCTCGGCCCGTGTGGTCAGCTCTCCACGGAGCGCCGCGTCTGCTGCCACGATGCCCGAGCTGGCTCCCGCACTCACCGCCGTCCCCAGCACCGCCAGGGCCGGGACCACCACCGACAGCCCACCGACCTGCGTGAACGCTCCGTCGCCGGGACAGCTGTGAATCGTGAAGGCGTCGTGGCGACGGGTCTCGGTGGACGGCCGACGGTGGAGGACGTGCACCAGGTCGAGGTCGCGCTGCAGCACCGGCAGCCTGTGCAGCACTGCGGCGCTCTGGTGGCTCGCGGCCAGAGCGCCCGGCTGGCTGCGCAGGATCGCGACCGTGCGCACACGGTGCCGCTTCGTGGGGCCGGCACTCTCGTGATCCGCCGCTCCCACGTAGGCACCGCGGGCGATCCGGATCAGCACACCCGACCTCACCATCCCCCGCAGGAAGTTGGAGCTGATCCCCAGCCGGGCCGCCTCCGCCGTGGTGACGACGCCCTCGTGGCCGGACAGGAAGGCGGCGAGCTGTGTCTGCATCTCGCCGATGGTGGTCAGCACGGTCCGCGGTCACCAGCAGCGACGTCCCCGTTGTGGACGGCTCAGCCCTCGCCACCAGACGTGTGGAAACCCAGCGCCATCAGCCCGACTACCCGGCAGCAATCGTGCTTCCCCGTGGAAATATCCGCCGGGAGGAACGATTTGTGCCGGGTGGTCGAGGGGCCATCGTCGTGGGCCGAGCAGTCGACGGGGTCAGCCCTGCCGCAGCTCCCGCTTGAGGATCTTGCCCGTCGCCCCCTTCGGCAGCTCCTGGATGAGCGTCACCGTGCGGGGGTACTTGTACGGCGCGACCTGCGACCTGACGTGCTCCACGAGCTCTGCCTCGGTGACGGACGCACCTGGGCGGAGCACGACATACGCGGAGATCTCCTCGCCCAGCGCAGGGTGCGGGATTCCGACGACGGCGGCTTCCGCGACGGCCGGGTGCTCGTAGAGGATCTCCTCGATCTCGCGCGGGTAGACGTTGAGGCCGCCGCGGTTGATCATGTCCTTCTTGCGGTCGACGATGAAGTAGTAGCCGTCGTCGTCGACGCGCGCGAGGTCGCCGGAGTGGAACCAGCCGTCGGCGTCGATGGCCTCGGCGGTCGCCGCGGGGTTGTTCCAGTAGCCCTTCATGATGTTCTCGCCGCGGATGCAGATCTCGCCGACGCCGCCCTCGCCGAGCTCGCCGCCGCCCATCCCGCCGGCGAGCTTCATCTCCACGCCCCGCACGGGGATGCCGATCGAGCCCGCCTTGCGCTCGCGGTCGGGGTGGTTGAAGGAGGCGACCGGGCTGGTCTCGGACAGGCCGTAGCCCTCGAGGATCTGGCAGCCGAAGGTCTCCTCGAAGCGGCGCATCACCTCCAGCGGCAGGCTCGCGCCGCCGGAGACCGCCGTCCGCAGCGTCGACAGGTCGGGGACCCGGTCGGCCGAGGCTGCGGAGGCGAGCATGGCGCCGTACATCGTGGGGACGCCCTCGAAGACCGTCACGGCGTCGCGCTCGATGACCTCCAGGGCCTTGGCGGGGTCGAAGCGCGGGATCATCGTCAGCGCCGCGCCGGTGCTCACCGCTGTGTTGAGCGCGCACGTCATGCCGAAGACGTGGAAGAGCGGCAGGCACCCCATGACCACGTCCTGCGGCCCGAGGTCGAGCAGCGTCTGCGTCGTGGTGAGCTGGTTGCTCTGCAGGTTGTCGTGGGTGAGCTCGGCTCCCTTGGGGCGACCGGTCGTGCCCGACGTGTAGAGGATGACGGCGGTGTCGTCGCCGGCCCGCTCGACGACCTCCTCGACGGGGTCGGTGGCCTCGGCGCCGTGGACGTAGGAGCTCAGCCCCTCCGGGCCGATCGCCAGCACCGGCACGCCGACGGCCCCGGCGGCGGCGCTGACCTCCTCGCCAGGCATCGCGACGATGAGGCGGGCGCCGGAGTCCTCGAGGTAGTACTGGATCTCGCGGCGCTTGAACAGCGGGTTCATCGGCACGACCACCCCGCCGAGGCGGAGCGTGGCGTAGAAGATCACCGGGAAGGCCGGCACGTTGGGCAGCATCAGCGCGACGCGGTCGCCGGCCCCGATCCCCTGCTGTCGCAGCCAGCCGGCCAGCTGCCGCACGGAGTGGTCGAGCTCGGCATAGCTGAGGCGTAGGTCGTCCAGCACGATCGCCGGCCGCTCGGGGTGCTGCTGCACCGTGCGGGTCAGGTTGTGCGCGAGATTGCTCATGTCACGTCCTCGTGGGTATGCGGTGCGCCGGGTGGGTGCACCCCGTCCTGCGCTGGTCCGGCGCTGCGGTCGCTGCGGTCACTGGTCGGCACTGCCGACACTAGGTGAAAACGGGTGCGCGTGGCGACGTATCCAGCGGGGTCCACAGGCCTCCTCACCAGTGTCCCGGGCATCGGGTCCGGGGGACGTGGGGAGACGAAAAGATGCGGACTGGTGAAGACTTTCCAGGGGCCGACAAGGTGCCGTGGCAGCTGCTCATCCGGGCGCGGTTCGTGCGCGAGCTGGACGTGGTCATCGCCTCGACGGTGGTGAACCGGGTGATGCAGGTGGCCTCGCCCGAGGTCGCGAGCCAGGTGGCGCTGGCGGCGTCGGAGGCGATGCGTCAGCTGCCCGATGAGAAGGCGTCCGGGGAGGCGCGGCTCAACGCCGCCGTCGCCGTGGCCGACTTTCTCGACATCTGTCCGCCGTGGCCCTGGCCGCGCCCGTGGCCGCTGCCCGGTCCGTGGCCCTGGCCGGGACCCGGCCCCAACCCCGGTCCGTGGCCGGGACCGTGGGAGAAGATCTCGCACCCGATGGCGGACCTCGTCCTGCGGGGCGCGGTCGACCTGCTCGAGAAGGCGGCCAGCCCCGAGCTGGCGCGTCAGCTCAGTGGTGTGCTGCACGAGGCCGGCGGCTTCTGAACCGCTCTCGGGCCTGTCGTGGGGGGCCGGCAGCGTCGCCGCCATGAGCGCCCCCCACGACCTCGGCCTGGTCGAGCTGACAGCCATGCTGCAGTCCCGCCAGGTTGGTGCGCGCGAGGTGGTCGAGGACCACCTCGCGCGCATCGCCGTGGTCGACCCGGCCGACCTATGCCCACGGCGGCGGCGTGGGCAGGGCTCCCTCGGACGTGAGCCCGTCGTCGACACCGCGGGCGAGCCACAGCAGGACCTGTCCCGGCGTTCCTCGCACCACCGGTCCGCCCCCGCCGACGGGGAGCGGGTCCATCCCGTCCGGACGAACGGTCAGCCCGGGCACGAGCGACCCACCCTCCCACTGCCTGATCCCCCGTCGAAGCGTCCTCTCCACCCAGACCGGGTCGGCGTCGTCGAAGCCGTAGCCGGCGTCCAGGTCCACGTGGTGGAAGACCACCTCCAGGAGTCGCATGGCGACGACCTGGGCACCGGTCACCGGGGTCCCCGTGCGGCTGCGGACCTGGGAGTCGCCCGCGGGGCCCCGGAGGGCCTCCGCCTCGGCTGCGAACCGGTGCGCCGTCTGCTCCAGGTCGGTCACGATCTCGTCGCGCTCCCGGCTGGCGCCCGCCTCGATCTCCGCGGCCCGGGCCTCGTCGGAGGAGTAGGGGGACCGCTCCCGACCGTCGACAGCCCACCGGACGAGGTTGAGGAGGGCATCCGCGTTGCGGGCGAGGTGGGTCAGCACGTGAGCACGTGACCACCCCGCGCAGAGGCTCGCCCCAGCCAGGTCGGCGCTGTCGAGGCGTCGTGCCGTGGCGAGCAGACGGGAGGTCTCGACCTCGAGCAGGGCGAGGTTCTCGGCAGCGCGGTGGGCCATCGTCTAGATCCCCTCGGCCTCTGTCTCGGCGTGCCGGGCGAAGGCGACGTCGGACACGAGGTCGATGTGGTCCGTCATCGCCATGGCGGCCCCGGTGGCGTCCTGGCGTCGGATGGCGTCGGCGATCAGCCGGTGCTTCTCCAGGGAGTCGCGGGGCCGGCCGGGCTGGGACAACGACTCGATCCGGGTCTCCAGGATCAGCTCACCGATCTCCGCCATCAACCGCGCGAGGACGGCCGAGTGCCCGGCGCGCGTGACGGCCTCGTGGAACGCGCGGTCCCCCTCCAGGGCCCGGTCGCCGCTCTCCACCTGGCGTCGCATCAGCTCCAGCGCGTCGTCTATGGCCCTGAGGTCCTCGTCGGTGCGTCGCTCGGCCGCCAGCCAGGCGAGCTTCGCCTCGAGCGCCGACCGTGCGTCGATGATGTCCGGCAACGAGTCCTGGTGCTCGCGCACCGCCCTCAGGAGGACGTCCCCCTCCGCGGGCGACTCCAGGATGGTCGCTCCCTCCCCGTGGCGGACCTGCACCACGCCGACCACCTCGAGCGCCACCAGGGCCTGGGCGAGCGAGGCCCGACTGACCCCCAGGGCCTGCGCGAGCTCTCGTTCGGCCGGCAGCCGGTCACCCGGTCCGAGACCCTGCGCCCGGATGTGGCTGTGGAGCTCCGCGACGATCTGCTCGTAGAGCCGGGGCCGCGTCAGCCTGGAGACCGGCGCCGGAGGCACAGCCGCCCGGCGGCGCGACGAGCCGGCGGCAGAACCCATGCGGGCCACTCTATTGACAACCACCCTCTTGACAAATGGCGCGGGGGACTATTGGCTAGGCCACTAAGCCACGAAGGGGTGATCCATGCCACACACCACGACCGCCGCGGGGCCGCTGAGCGACCTGACGGTGCTCGACCTCACCCGCGCTCTGGCCGGACCGCACGCGGCGATGATGCTGGCCGACCTCGGCGCCCGGGTGATCAAGGTGGAGTCTCCCGGCACCGGGGACGAGACCCGGACGTGGGGTCCACCCTTCGTCCCGGGCCGGGACGGCGTCGACGTGGCGACCTACTTCCTGTCGTGCAACCGCAACAAGGAGTCCATCGCGCTCGACCTCAAGTCGGAGGACGGCCGGGAGACGCTGACCGCGCTGGTCCGACGGTGCGACGTGCTGATGGAGAACTTCCGGCCCGGGGTCCTGGACCGCCTCGGGTTCCCCACCGAGCACCTGCTCTCGCTCAACCCCCGCCTGGTCGTCCTCTCGATCTCCGGCTTCGGCCACGACGGCCCCGAGGGCGGGCGCCCCGGCTACGACCAGATCGCCCAGGGCGAGGCCGGCCTCATGTCGATGACCGGCTCGGGTCCCGACGACCCCCAGCGGGTCGGCGTGCCGATCGGCGACCTCCTGTCCGGCATGTACGGCGCCTACGGTGTCCTCGCAGCCCTTCTCGAGCGGGAGCGCACCGGCAGGGGACAGGTGGTCCGGACCTCCCTGCTCGCCTCCTTCGTCGGGGTCCACGCCTTCCAGGGCACCCGGTGGACCGTGGCCAAGGAGGTCCCCCGGGCCCAGGGCAACCACCACCCGTCCATCGCTCCCTACGGGCTGTTCCACTGCGCCGACGGTGCGGTCCAGATCGCCTGCGGCAACGAGGTCCTGTGGCGCAAGCTCTGCACCGAGGTCGGGCTGGACCCGGACGCTGCCGGGATGTCGACGAACGGCGAGCGGGTCGCCAACCGTCCTCGGGTCGTCGCGGCGCTCGAGGAGACGTTCGCCGGCGTCGAGGCGGCGGACCTCCTGGAGCGCCTCGACCAGGCAGGCGTGCCGTGCGGGCGGGTGCGGGACCTGAAGGAGGTCTACGAGTGGGAGCAGACGCTCTCCCAGGGCCTCCTCATCGACGTGGACCACCCGACGCTGGGTCGCATCCAGCTCCCGGGTCCTCCCCTGCGCTTCTTCTCGGCGGACGGCACCGAGACCACGCCGACCGAGCACACCAGTCCGCCGTTGCTCGACCAGGACGGCGCGAGCCTGCGTTCGTGGCTGGCGGAGGTCTGACGTGCGCCGACTGCCTGCGCGAGACGTCCTCGACACCGTCCTGGACCCCGGATCCTTCACCTCGTGGGACGTGGACCCACGTCAGCCCGACCTCGGCGAGGAGTATGCGGCACAGCTGGCCGCCGCGCGTGAGCGCAGCGGCGTGGACGAGGCCGTGATCACGGGCGAAGGACGGCTGGACGGACGCCGGGTGGCCGTCGCCGCCGGCGAGTTCGGCTTCCTGGCCGGGTCGATGGGTGCCGCGGCCAGCGAACGGCTGACCCTGGCGTTCGAGCGCGCCACGCGGGAGGGCCTGCCGTTCCTGGCGTCCCCGTCCTCGGGAGGTACCCGCATGCAGGAGGGCACGCCCGCCTTCCTGCAGATGGTCAAGATCGGGCAGGCCGTCATGGCCCACCGGAGGGCGGGCCTGCCCTACCTGGTCTACCTCCGCGACCCCACCACCGGTGGCGTCCTCGCCTCCTGGGGGTCCCTGGGTCATCTCACCGTGGCGGAGCCCGGAGCCCTCATCGGGTTCCTCGGGCCCCGGGTGCGCGAGGTGATCCACGGCCAACCCTTCCCCGAGGGTGTGCAGGTGGCGGAGAACCTCGCCCGCCGCGGCGTCATCGACGGCGTGGTCCCGCTGGAGGGGCTGCGGCCCCTGGCCGTCGCTGCCCTCGAGGTCCTCATGGCCCCGCAGGCACCGAGTCCCACCCCCGCCCCCGGGGACCCGGGGGAGGACCGGCTCGTCGAGCGTCACGCCTGGGCCTCCGTGCAGGCGACCCGCAGGCCCGACCGACCCGGTCTGCGCGAGCTGCTCCGGCACACCGCCGAGACGTTCATCCCGCTCCGCGGCACCGGGTCGGGCGAGTCCGACCTCACCGTCATCTTCGGGCTGGCCCGCTTCCCCGGGTTCTCCTGCGTCCTCGTCGGTCAGGACCGTCGCGCCCAGCAGGACGCCTACCTCGGCCCCGGCGCCCTCCGGGTGGCGCAGCGCGGGTTCCAGCTGGCGGAGGAGCTGGGGCTGCCGGTCGTCACCGTCATCGACACGCCCGGGGCCGACCTCTCCCCCGAGGGTGAGCAGGGCGGGATGGCCGGGGAGATCGCCCGGTGCCTCGGGGCCCTGGCCACCGTCCGCGTCCCGGTCGTCTCCATCGTGCTGGGGGAGGGCACCGGTGGCGGCGCACTGGCTCTCATGCCCGCGGACCGGACCATCTGCGCCGAGAACGGCTGGATCGCGCCCCTGCCCCCGGAGGGCGCCAGTGCCATCGTCCACCGCACCGGCGACCGTGCACCGGACATGGCCGAGCTCCACCGCATACGCGCCATCGACCTCCTCCGGCTGGGGGCCGTGGACGAGATCGTGCCCGAGGTGCCGGACGCCGCGGACGAGCCGGAGGACTTCTGCGCCAGGGTCGTCGCCGCCACCGGGCGCCACCTCGGAGACCTTCTCCAGCAGTCCGGCGACGACCGCCTCGCGCAGCGGCACGTCCGGTACCGAGAGATGAGGTGGGAAGCGTCCGACCAGCCCATCGCCTGACCCCCGAGAACCCACCGGGCACCCTCCCCCCAGTGCCCACACCGCACGGACCACCCAGAAGCCCCACAAGGAGAACGCAATGAAGCCCTTCCGATCCCGCGCCCTGACCCTCGTCGCCATGGCGACCACCCTGGGGCTCACCGCCTGCGGCGCGCCGGGGTCCGGCACGGCCGACAACGAGCCCGGGGGCTCGGCAGACGCGCCCGGCAGCGCCGCCGCCGAGTGCGAGGACGTGGAGCTGCGTCTGTCGCACCAGTGGCCCGAGCCCGTCGGCGAGGACGGTGACTTCCGGTCGGTCGTCGCCCAGCGGTTCGCCGAGGAGGTCGGCACCGCGACGGACGGTCAGGTCACCGTCACGGTCTACCCCAACAGCACGCTGTCGAAGGCCACCGAGCAGTACGACGCCATGATGAGCGGCGCCATCGACGCCTCGGTCTTCCCGCTGGACTACGCCTCGGGCCGCGTCCCGGAGTGGAGCATCACGCTCATGCCCGGCATGGTGCGCAACCACGACGAGGCCCAGGCCTGGGACGAGGGTGAGATCGGCAAGGCCGTCGAGGAGAGCATGACCGAGAACGGTCTCGTCCTGCTGACCAACGTCTGGAACGCCGGTGCCATCGGTGTCAAGGGCGATCCCATCCTGCGCCCGGAGGACGTCCAGGGCGGGATGACCATGCGCGCCGCGGGCACCTATGTCGAGCGGATGCTCGAGGAGGCCGGCGCCGGCATCACCTCGCTGCCGAGCTCGGAGATCTACACCGCGATGCAGACGGGCGTGCTCGACGCGGCCGTCACCTCGACCGGGTCGTTCGCGTCCTACAACCTGCAGGAGCAGGTGGACTCCTACACCTCACCCACCACGCACACCTTCTGGTTCATGTACGAGCCGCTGATCCTGACCACGCAGGCCTTCGACAAGCTCTGCGCGGAGCAGCAGGACGCCGTCCTCGCGGTGGGCGAGGACCTGCAGGAGTTCGCCTACACGGCCTCGCGCGAGGACGACGCGCGCGTCGAGAAGATCTTCGCCGACGCGGGTGTGGAGGTCGTGTCCATGACCGAGGAGGACTTCCAGGCCTGGATGCCCCTGGCCGAGGAGCAGTGGGCCGCCTACGCGGAGCAGGTCGACGGCGGTCAGGACCTGCTCGACCTGGCGCAGAAGCTCCGCGACGGTCGATGAACAGCGTCCCGACGTCGGCGCCGGGGGTCGAGAGGCCTCGACCCCCGGCCATCTCACGCTGGGTGGGATGGATCTCCGAGGCCACCGGTTATCTGTCGGCGCTCGCACTCGTGGTGGCGACCTTCGTCACGGCCCATGCCGTGTTCGTGCGCTACTTCCTGAAGGCACCGACGGTCTGGCAGACGGAGACGACCACCTACCTGCTCATGTTCGTGGCGTTCGTGGGAGCGGCCTACGGTCTCAAGCACCACGCGCACGTAGGGGTGGACCTGCTGATCGACCGGGTGCCGGAGCGACCCCAGCTCGTCGCCCGTCTCGTCACCGCAGTGATGTGCCTGGCTGTCGTCGTGATCGTGATGTGGACCGCCTACCAGAACTGGCACGAGGCCTACCTCTTCGACCACCGCTCCGCCACGGCGTTCCGCTTCCCCCTGTGGATCGCCTACGCGATCCTCCCGCTCGGGATGCTCGCGGTGACCCTGCAGTACCTGGCGATGATCCTCGAGGGCGTGATGGCCCTGGCCGGACGGCTGCCGATCTCGGCGGTGTCCCTCATGACCGGCACCAGCGAGCTCGCCCAGGTGCAGTCGGAGCTGGAGCTGGAGGAAGAGCTCCACCCCGACCGGATCCGACCCCATCTGGACACCCCGGAGAAGGGCGGTGACCACCGATGAGCTCTCTCGCCCAGGGCGGCATCATCGGGCTGATCGCGCTGGCCCTGTTCATGACAGGGATGCCGATCGCCTTCGCCCTCGCCATCACCGCGCTGTCCTCCATCCTGCTCTTCCTGGGGCCGGACCAGTTCGACCTCTTCGGCAAGATGGTCTTCGACTCGCTCAACGACTTCGGCCTGCTGGCCATCCCGCTCTTCGTCGTCATGGGCAACCTCTTCGGCGGGTCGCAGGCCAGCAAGCAGCTCTTCGAGGCGGGAGAGGCGTGGCTGTCCCGGATCCGCGGTGGCCTCGCCATGAGCTCGGTGGCGGCCTCCACGCTCTTCGCCGCGCTCACGGGGTCGAGCCCGGCGACGGCCGCGGCCATCGGCCGGGTGGCTGTCCCCGAGATGGCGGCGCGGGGCTACTCCGCGCGGATCGCCACGGGCGCCGTGGCAGCCGGCGGCACGCTCGGCATCCTCATCCCGCCCAGCGTCACGCTCATCCTCTACGGCATCGCCGCCGAGCAGTCGATCGGCCAGCTGTTCGCGGCCGGCGTCGTCCCCGGCTTCATCATCGCGGTGATGTTCTGCATCTGGATCTTCATCGCGGTGACGCTGGAGGACCGGAAGAAGGACCGGACGGCCCGTCTCGGGGGCTACGAGCCCGTCGTGCAGGAGCAGAGACAGTTCACCTGGGCCGACCGGTTCGGGAGCCTGGCCAAGACGCTGCCCTTCGCGGTGCTCATCGCCATGATCCTCGTCGTCCTCTACCGGGGTATCGCCACCCCCAGCGAGGCTGCCGCCATCGGGGTGCTCCTCGTCTGGGTGCTCGTCGCCGTCGTCTACCGCGGACTGACGGGGCGGCAGTTGGTGGACGTGCTGCTGGAGTCGACCAACCAGAGCACCATGATCCTGCTGATCACGGCGTTCTCGGCGGTCATCGCCACGGTCCTGAGCTATCTGCGGGTGCCGCAGGACCTGGCGGCGGCGGTGACGGAGGCCGACCTCAACAAGTGGGTCGTCCTGCTGCTGATCAACGTCATCCTGCTGGTGATGGGGTTCTTCCTGCCCCCCGTGTCCATCATCGTGATGACCACCCCGATCCTGCTCCCGCTCATCATCGGGCTGGGCTTCGACCCGATCTGGTTCGGCATCATCATGACGATCAACATGGAGATGGGACTCATCACACCGCCCGTGGGGCTCAACCTCTACGTGCTGAAGGGCATCGTGCCGCAGGTCCCTCTCAAGGAGATCCTTATCGGCTCCGCCCCTTACGTCGGGGTGCTGGGGCTGGCGATCGTGCTGTTCTCGGTCTTCCCGGAGATCATCCTGTTCGTCCCGAGGATGCTGTACTGACGCACGCCGCACGAGGGCGGGTCCGACCACGTCGGGCCCGCCCTCTCCCGTGCCGCGTGCGTCCTCACCCCCGGAGGTCGTCGAGCGTGTCCGCCTCGCCCGGCCCCTTGTCGTCCCGGTAGCGCAGCACGCGGGCGAACCGCAGCGCGATCCCGCCCGGGTAGCGCCGCGAGGTCTGCACGCCGTCGTAGGCGATCTCGACCACCTGCTCGGGACGCACGTGCACGGCATACCCGTCGCGGTGGGTCTCCAGGGACAGGAAGCGCTCGGTCTGCCAGGTGAGCACCGCGTCCGTCATCCCCTTGAACGTCTTGCCGACCATGACCAGCTCGCCGGTGCCGGGGTCGCGCGCGGCCAGGTGGATGTTGGAGAGCCAGCCGCTGCGACGCCCGCTGCCCCACTCGACGGCGGTGACGACGAGGTCGGCGGTCCGGCGCGGCTTCACCTTGACCCAGCCGGCACCGCGGCGGCCCGCGGCGTAGGGCACCGCGGGGTCCTTGACGACGACCCCCTCGTGGCCGCGCGCGAGGACGTCGGCGAAGAACTGCTCGGCCTCGCCGACGTCGGCGGTGACCGTGCGGTCGACGACCAGCGAGGGCGCGAGCTCGGCGAGCGCCGCCCAGCGCTGCGCCAGCGGTGCGTCGACGAGGTCCTGCCCGTCGAGGTGCAAGAGGTCGAACAGGTATGTCGTCACGGGGGTCGAGCGAGCCAGCGCGGCGGGGTCGGCGGAGCTGGCGGTGCGGGCGCCGGTGACCTGGAAGGGGTGCGGTCGGCCGTCGTCGGCGAGGGCGATCACCTCGCCGTCCAGGACGGCGCGGCGCGCGGGCAGGCCGAGCAGGGCCTCGACCACCTCGGGGAGGCGGTCGGTGATCTCCTCGAGGCTCCGGGTGAACAGCCGCACGGCCGGGTCGGCGTCGCGGTCGAGGTGGACCTGGAGGCGGATGCCGTCGAGCTTGGTCTCCACCGCGACCTCCCCGGCGCCGTCGAGGGCCGCTGCCACGTCGGGGGCCGAGCCGGCGAGCATCGGACGCAGCGGGCGGCCGACCTCCAGGGTCACCGCCACAAGGGCGGCCCGCCCCTCGAGCAGCGCGGCCGCGGCGACCGGGCCGGGGAAGCCGGCGAGCATGACGGCCCGGCGCACCAGCGTCTCGGGCACGTCGGCGGCCGACGAGATCGCCGGGAGCAGGACGCCGTCGGAGGCGCCCTGGCGCAGCTCGCCGGTGAGCAGGCCGACGAGCCAGCGCTGCTCCGCGTCGGTCGCCCGGCCGAAGAGCTCGCGGACGGCCGTGCTGCGGGTGGCGACCGACCCCGCGCCCGCGTGCGCCCGCAGGGCCTCCAGGGCGGCGTCGACCTCGAGGACGTCGAGCGAGGACTGGGGCGCCGCGTCGGGCAGCTGCTGCAGGCCCCGCCAGCCGACCCCGACCGTGCGCTGGGGCAGGGTGCCGGCGAGGTAGTCGGCGACGACCGCGACGAGGCGGGCACGGGCTGACCGGTCGGCGGGACCAGCCGCCGCCGCCGCAGCCTCCGCCGCCTCGCGCAGCGTCGCGGCGAGGAGGGTCACCTTGGTGGTCCGGGCCCGGGTCGCCGAGACGGCGGTGGAGGTCTCGATGACCCGGGCCAGCGGCATACCGTGCGTCATGCACCCATCGTCGGGGATGACGTCCGTGTCCGCGCGCTCACGGCACGCCCTGCAGCAGCTCCGCGAGGGGGCGGCTCGGGGCGATCCCGGGGACGCCGGACTCGTCGACCACCGGGCCGAGCTCGCGGCCGTCGTCGGTCACGACGATGTCGGACGGGCTCATCGGGACGGTGGCGGGGTAGACGGTCCCGCGTCGGTAGACCAGGTCGCCCGGGTCCATGCCCGGCACCAGCTCCTGCACGGTGACGAAGGTGTAGCCGGCCGCCTTGAGGTCGGCCACGATGCCCGGCACCGCGTTGACGGAGTTGATGTGGATGTCGTGCTGCAGCACGATCGAGCCCGGCCGGACCGCGGAGACGACCCGGCTGCGCACCGTCGCCGAGCTGGGCGGCCCGTCCCAGTCGCGCGGGTCGACGTCCCACATGATCAGCGGGAACCCGAGCTGACGGGTCGCGGTGTTGTAGGAGCCGTAGGGCGGCCGCATGAGGGTGGTGTCGGGGATCCCGTGCTGGTTCAGCTCGTTGTCGGTGACGTCGACCTCCCACTGCTGCTGGGCCAGCGTCAGGGTCGGGAGCTCCTTGTGGTCCCAGGTGTGGTTCTCGACCCGGTGACCCTCGACCCAGGCGCGCCGGGCGTGCTGGGAGTAGACGTCCACCTGCTGCCCCAGCACGAAGAAGGTCACCGGGATCCGCTGCGTGGCAAGGGTGTTGAGGAGCGTCGGGGTGGGCCACGACGGCCCGTCGTCGAAGGTGAGCGCGACGCAGGCGACCGCCGAGCAGTCGACCGCACCGCGCGCCGCCAGGGAGGCACCGACCAGCGTCGAGCTGCACAGGGCGTTGGTGCCGCCCAGCGCGACCACCGTGCCGGGGTGGCGCTGCCGCAGCTCGGCGGCGGTGCTGCCGACCACCCGCTCGCACGGGCCGGGCGTAAGCAGCACCGGGCCGTCGGCCAGCATCCCGGCCGCGACGGCGTCCACGAAGTTGCTGGCCTCCCCCCGGGCGATGTAGACGCGACCGGTGCTGCCGGGGTAGGCGCGGTCGGCGATCTTGACGGCGGTCTCGTAACGGTCGGCGCCGGCCACCCGGCCCTGGGCACGCCCGACGGACGCCGCGTCGAGGGCGGCCTCTGAGACGGCGAGCGGCCCACCGAGGGCGATCACCGTTGCGGGGTCGAGCTCCGCGACCGCCGCGGCGGTGGCTGACGGGACGGTGCGTCCGTCCCGGGAGACGAGCAGGATCGGGCCGTCGCGCAACGCCCCGCCCACCACGGCGTCGGGAGTGATCGCCCCGCTCGCCAGGTAGACGACGCCCGAGCCGGCGGGGAAGCCGTGCCGGGCGATGCTGGCCGCCGTCTCGAAGCGGTCGACCCCCTCGAGCCGCCCCGTGGGCCGCCCTCCGGCGGCCTGGAGCAGCTGGTCCTCGCACACCGAGAGCGTGCCGCCGAGCGCGACGACCCGGTCCGGGTCCACGCGGGCGATCTCGCTCATCACCACCCACGGCACCACGCTGCAGTCGGCCCGGATGAGCAGCACCGGCCCGTCCTCGAGCGTGCCGGCGGTCAGGGCGTCGGCGAAGATGTCGCCTCGCGTGATGTAGACGGTGTCGACGGTCGCCGGATCGGCATACCGTCGCTCCGAGATGTTGACCGCCACCTCGTAGCGGTCGACCCCGCCGATCCTGGCGGTCGCGGCCCCCACGGACCCTGGCACCGCCTCCACCTGCAGCTCGTCCTGGGTCCCGTCCTGCACACCGGTCGCTGCGGTCGACGATGCCCCCGCCGTCCCTGCCGGCGACCCCAGTCCCGCCGCCAGCAGTGCGATCAGTGCGACCCACGCCTTTGCGCGTCGCATTCCTCGACGGTACTCCTGCGGTGCGGTGCCTGTCAGTGCTTGGACCTCCCCGATCTTGACAAGATCTTGACCGGGCCTTTACCCCACCTTGACCGAAGCGTCGCTAGCGTCGGTGGTGACGTCCTACGACGTGGAGAATGTCTACCCCTCATGCTCCGCCCCGTCGGCCGTCGCCCGCTCGTCGCCGATGCCGCCCCCAACCTGCGGACGGACACCGACACCCCGGGGGGGAGAGCGTGCGGGCAGGAAGGGCGCGCCGTTCGTCACGGGCCGGCGCGCCCTTCCGTGTCGGGTGGCTCGGGGGTTGTCCCCCCGCACGTCCGGTGGTCGCCACCCTGCCCGCGCTGCGCCGCCGTCGATACCGTGAGGTCATGACCTTCGTCGTCCACCAGGACGGACCCTCCGACATCGGGCCCGGCGCACCTTCCCCCTCCGTGTTCTCCACCCCTGCTGCCGTGCCCGGGTCGCGCCGCGGCCTCCTCCGGCGCTGGGTCGAGGGCTGGTGGTCGGTGGCGATGGTGGGCCTGGGCCTGTTCACCGGGGTCCTCACGCTGGTGGTCTTCGTCGTCGCCGTCGCCGGGCTGTTCTCGCTGCCCGCCGCGCTCAGCGGCCTGCTCCTGCTCGCGCCGGCGGTCTGGGCGGCGTGGCTCCTCGGACGCCTCCAGCGCCGGATGCTCCTCGTCTTCACGGGCGTCGACGTGGGTCCGCCGCCCCCCAGCACCGCGGCTCCCTGGCGCCGCGTGCTCGGCCTGGACCAGCCGCGCCTGCAGGCCATCGCCTGGGCCGGCCTCCACGGCATCTGGGGCCTGCTCACCGGCGCGCTCCTGATCACGCTGCTGTCGGTCGCGATCGTCCTCACGGCGGCCCCGCTCCTCTCCCCCCTCGCCCCGGACCCCGGCCTGCGGCTGCTCGGGCTGGTGCGCGTCGACGGACCCTTTGGGTATGCCGTCTCGGGGCTGGTCGGTCTGGTCACCCTGCTGGTGCTGCCCTTCCTCGCCGCCGGGCTGGCCCACGTCGACGTCGCGCTCGGCCGGTGGCTGCTCGGCGTCGACCCCCAGCTCCAGCTGCGCGAGATGAGCCGGCGGATGGAGACCCTGACCACCTCGCGGGAGGAGACCGTCGACTCGGTGGAGGCCGAGCGGCGGCGCATCGAGCGCGACCTCCACGACGGCCCGCAGCAGCGGCTGGTCTCGATCGCGATGACCCTCGGTCTGGCGCGGACCATGCTCGACACCGACCCGCAGGGTGCCAGCGCCCTTCTCGACGAGGCCCACGCCTCCAGCAAGGAGGCCATCGTGGAGATGCGTCAGGTCGCCCGCGGCATCGTGCCGCCCATCCTGACCGACCGCGGCCTGGACGCCGCCGTCTCCGCGCTCGCCGCCCGCAGCCCGGTGGCGGTCGCCGTCCGCAACGAGCTGCCCGCGCGGCTCGACCCGTCGGTGGAGGCGATCGCCTACTTCTGCGTCTCCGAGGCGCTGACCAACGTCGCCAAGCACGCCGGCGCGACCCGCGCGGACGTCGCCCTCCGCCTGCAGCCGACCCCCGCCGGCGACCGGGTCGCGATCACCGTCACCGACGACGGCCGCGGCGGGGCGGTGGTCGGCAACGGCACCGGCCTCACCGGGCTGCGCCAGCGGGTGGCGTCGGTGGACGGCGAGCTGACCGTCCACTCGCCGCCCGGTCAGGGCACGACCGTCGCCATCTCCCTGCCGACCCGTCCCAGGAGGACCCGATGAGCACCCCCACCGACCACGCCACCGACCCCGAGACCACCACCGCCGCCGAGACCGGGCCGCGCCTGCGCGTGATCCTCGCCGAGGACTCCGTCCTGCTGCGCGAGGGGCTCGTGCGCCTCCTCCAGGCGGCCGGGTTCGAGGTCGTCGACGCCTGCCCCGACGCGGAGACCTTCCTCACCTCGGTCCGCGAGCACCGCCCCGACCTCGTCGTCGTCGACGTGCGCATGCCCCCCACGTTCACCGCCGAGGGCCTGCAGGCCGCGCTCGTGGTCCGTGCCGAGCTGCCCGAGGTTGCGGTGCTGGTGCTCAGCCAGTACGTCGAGGAGACCTACGCCACCGAGCTGCTCGCCGGCCGCCCCCGCGGCGTCGGCTACCTCCTCAAGGACCGGGTCGCCGACACGGGCGAGTTCATCGACGCGCTGCGCACGGTCGCGGCCGGCGGCACCGCCCTCGACCCCGAGGTGGTCAGCCAGCTGATGTCGCGGGCCCGGCACACCGACCCGCTGTCGCGTCTGACCCCCCGTGAGCAGGACGTGCTGCGGCTGATGGCCCAGGGCCGCACCAACAGCGCGATCTCGCGCGAGCTGTTCATCGGCGAGGGTGCCGTCGAGAAGAACGTGTCCTCGATCTTCAGCAAGCTCGACCTGCCGCCGACCGAGGACGACCACCGCCGTGTGCTCGCCGTCATGAAGTGGCTCGACCACGGGAACGACGAGTCATGACCACCACCCCCACCCGCCCCTGGCCCCCCGAGGACACGGTCGACCCGGCACGCGCGCCCTACGCCGGCCCCGCGCCATACCCCTCCCCCCAGTCCCCGCGCTTCCGCCGCGAGCACCGGTGGGCGAGGGTCGGGGGCACGGCGCTGGTGGTGCTGCTGGCCGCTGGCGGTGCGCTCGCCGCGGTGCCCGACATGGTGCAGGAGCGAGCCACCGTGCAGCGCGCGCTGCCCGCCGACCTGGCCACCCTCACCATCGACTCTGCCGCCGGCGACGTGCGTGTCGAGGAGGCGACCGGCACGGCGGCCCCCGGCGTCGTGCTCGAGACGCGCTGGTCCTTCGTCGAGCCCGACGAGGAGATCCTCGTCGGGGACGGCGCGGCCACCCTGTCCCTCGACTGCCCCGGGGGCACCGCCACCAACTGCTGGGGCGACTGGGTCGTCACGGTGCCCGCCGGGACGCTGGTGGACGTGCGGTCCAGTTTTGGGGACGTCGCGCTCTCCGGGGTGACCGGCGAGGCGGTCGTGCGCAGCGCGTTCGGCGACGTGCGCGTCGACGGCGCTCCGCGACGGGTGGAGGTCCACGGCTCCGTCGGCGACGTCGACCTGGCCCTCGAGGAGCCGCCGGACTCGGTGGACGTGCGGACCAGCCTCGGGGACGTGCGGGTGGTCCTGCCGCGCGGGACCGCGTATGCCGTGGACGTCACCACGGAGACCGGTTCACCGTCGGTGCTGGTGGAGACCGACCCGGCGTCGCCGCACAGCGTGGACGTCGTCACCGGCCTGGGGTCGCTGACGATCGAGCACTGAGGCCGGGCACAGCACGAGGCCCCCGCACCCGAGAGGGGTGCGGGGGCCTCGTTGGTGACGATCTCACCGTGGGGTCAGGGACCTCACGGGTAGACGAGACCGTTCAGGTGGTCCTCGACCGACTTGTCGACGGCCGCGTAGCCACCGGCGATGGTGATCTCCTGGATCCGCAGGTCGACGATGGCGCCGAGCACGGCCGCCGGGACGGCGTCCTGCTTGACCAGGAGGACGGGACTGTTGTGCTTCGCCGCCACCGGGCCGGCCGCCAGGGCGTCCGGGAAGTTCAGACCGGTGGCCACCAGGGCGTGGTCGGCCGGGGCCTCGAAGAACCGGGTGGCGACACCCGCAGACACCTCGTACCGGTTGGCCCCGCCGATGCGCTCGATCTCGTCGCCGTAGGCGGCGAGGGCGGTGAGCACATCGTCGGACACGGCTGCGGGCCCGCCGACGAGCACGACCCGCTGCGGCTGCAGCCGGTCCAGCTCCTCAGCGACCACGTTGGGCACGGAGTCGGACTTCACCAGCATGAGCGGAGCGTCCAGGACACCCGCGGCCGCCGAGGCGGACAGGGCGTCCGGGAAGTCCTCACCGCTGGCGATGAACACCGTGCTCGCAGCGTCGTACTCACCGGAGACCGCGGCCGAGGTGGCGTAGCGGTTGGCACCGGCGAGCCGGCGGACCGGGGCGTAGTCAGCCTCGAGCTGGGCCACCACCGCGTCGGACACGGCGGCCTCGCCACCCAGGACGACGATCTCCTGCGGCTGGAGCTGCTGCAGCGCCATCTGGGTCGACGCCGGGATCGATCCCGGCTTGACCAGGACGACCGGCGAGCCGTTCGCCGCGGCCAGAGCGCCACCGGCGAGCGCGTCCGGGTGGACCAGACCGTTGGCGACGTAGACCGTCTCCACGCCGGCGTCGAAGTTCTCGACCGCCAGCTCGGACGCGACCATGTAGCGGTCGGTGCCCAGGGCGCGGGTCACCGACAGGGTGTCCGTGGTGGAGTCACCCTCCCAGGCCACGGTGAAGAACGGGCTGGTCCAGCTCTCGACGCCCGCCTCCCGGTCGTCGTTCCAGGCGCTGGCCTTGGTGACGCGCACGTCCAGGATGTAGTCGCCGGAGGTGACGCGCTCACGCGCACCGTTCTCGTTGACGTACATGCCGTCCCACGTCCACGCCGAGATCCCGTTGCGGGTCGAGGTGCGGCCCAGGTAGTCGACCTCGGTGACGACGCCGACCGACGCACCCTTGGTGCCGTCGACGTTCGCGCGGTAGACCTCCCACTCCATGCGGCGGGCCTGGTGCTCGAAGTGGATCGCCACGGTCGGGACGTCGTTGCCGGCCATCTCGTAGACGTTGCCCTCACCCACGAGGTTGTAGTCGCCGTTCGGGTCGACGCAGTCGACACCGAGGAAGCGGTCGCAGGTGGCGAGCTCGAGCAGCGCGGGCAGCTCGAGGAGCGTGCTGCCGTCGGCGTTGACCATGTCGGCGAGGACCTCGCGGTCCTGCAGGTCGAAGGACGAACCGCCGTAGGCGACCGAGTAGTCGATGCCGGTCGGGTCGTCGAACGAGATGTAGCCGCCGAAGGTCATGCCGTACTCGGGCGGGGTGACGGTGACCGGGACGGTGGCGCTGCCACCGGCCGGCACGGTGACCACGGGCTGGACGACGACGGTGGCCGCGTCCAGGTAGTAGCCGAAGTCGTTGGCCGTGCCCTCGGTGGAGACGGCGGGGGTGTGCTCGACCGTGAAGGTCTTGCTCTCGGTCCCCGTGTTGGTGAGGGTGATGGTGTTCGTGGACGTCTCACCGATGAGCTGCTGACCCAGCTGGATCAGCCCGGGCGAGGCGACGACGTCGGCCAGGATGGCCTCGTCGACCTGGATCATGCCGGCACCCTGCAGGTGGACGACCTCGAGACCGGCTCCGGGCGCGAGGTTGAACGGCAGGACCTCGGCGGTGTTCTGCAGGCGCCGGAGCAGCTCCTCGTGCAGAAGGTCCGGGTGGGCCTCCAGCATGAGGGCCGCAGCACCGGCGACGTGGGGGGCCGCCATCGAGGTGCCGGAGAGGGTCGCGTAGGACCCCTCCTCCAGCGGGTAGGTCGAGTAGATCGACCCGCCCGGCGCCGCGACGTCAGGCTTGAAGGTGAGGTCGGCCGTGGTGCCGTAGGAGCTGAACGAGCTCATCAGGCCACCGGTGGGGTTGGGGGCGCTGATCTGCTCGGCGGTCCACGTGATGGTGGTGCTGCCGTCCGCCATGGCGTCCGCCACGAGGGCGAGGCCGTCGGCGCGGGTGACGCCCACGACCGGGATGGTGACCGGCGGGTCGCCGGCAGCCGTCCCGGTCACGATGCCAGCACCGCTGTTGTAGATGATGACGCCCGTGGCGCCGGCGTTCATCGCGTTGAGTGCCTTGGAGTAGAACGTGCAGACGCCGCGCTCGATCAACAGGACGTTGCCCTCGATCTGTGCGGCGAAGGGCTCCAGGTTGCTGGTGCCGGCTGCATCGCTGCAGGCGCGAGCCTCGGCCGTGCCCGGCGCGGCGACCGCGACGACGGTGGCGGTGCCCGAGGTGGGGGGCGCCGGCACACCGGAGAACGGCGCGTACGGGACCGGCTCGCCGTTCTCGTCGAGGAAGGTGCTGGCCCGGTAGGCGACGTTGTCGACCGAGCCGACACCGATGGTGTCCAGGCCGACGCCGGGAGCGCCGGCGGAGTGCAGGCCGTTGGCGCCGCTGTTGCCGATCGACGCGGTGACGATGACGCCCTCACGCGAGAGTGCGTCGGTGGCCCGTGCGGTGGGGTACTGCGGCCACGCGGTGAAGGCCGAGCCGATGGACAGGTTGACCACGTCCATGCCGTCGGACAGGGTCCGCTCCATCGCGCGGAGCATGATGTCGGACTCGGTGGAGCCGTCGCAGCCGAAGACGCGGTAGGCGCCGAAGGTGACGCCGGGGGCGACACCGTCGACCTCGCCGTCGGCGCCGACGATGCCGGCGACGTGGGTGCCGTGACCCTGGCAGTCGTCGGGGTTGGCGTCGGGGATCGGCTGGGGGCTGTAGGCGTCGGTGCTCGGGTCGGAGTCGAAGGCGTCTCCGACGAAGTCGTAGCCGTGCGTCACCCGGGCCGACGGGAAGGCGGTGGTGCCGCTGGAGCCGTTGCCGCCCAGGTCCGGGTGGTCGATGTCGATGCCGGTGTCGATGATGCCGACGCGGACGCCGGCACCGGTGAGACCGAGCTCGCTCTGCGCGATGTCGGCACCGGTCATCGAGATCGCGGTGAACATCTCAGGGTCGATCGTGGTGGCCTCGGGCTCCTCAGGAGCCTCGATGACCCCGATCGGGAAGATCGCCTCGACGACGCCGGAGGACGCCAGCTCGAGGAGGTTGCCCTCGTCCGTGTTGACGGACACGCCGTTCCACAGGGTGCCGAACTCGGAACGGACCTCGAGCTCGACGCCCGCCTGCTCGACGTCGCTGAGGAAGGCGTTGCGCTCGGCCTGGATCGTCGACAGCGAGCCTCCCTCGCTCGTGGGAGCGGAGGCGAACTGGACGAAGAAGGCGTGCGGCGCCAGCTCGGCGCCGCTGATGGTGCTGCCCTGGATCTTGCTCTCAGGCGCCGGGGACCCCGGTGCCAGGTAGTCGGAGGCGCCGGCCGACAGCGGCACGAAGAGTGCCCCCGTCATGGTCAGCGCTGCGACACCCGCGAGAGCACGGCGAGGGGTTGTCCCCCGAGATGCTTGAATCACGCGTCTATCTCCCTTGATGCACGTCGCGCGCCGGTTGACGCGCGCGGAACCGACTCTACGTGCGTACAGCGTCCGCAGGCGGCTGCCAGGTCACGAGTTCGTAACGATCCCTCGTCTTCCACCGACCCCGTCGTCGGACCGTCAGCACCCTGGGGCTAACGTGCGAGAGTCCCCCATCCTGAGCGCAACGCAGCCTCCCGAAGGACTGAGCAGCATGAACTCCCTGACCCTCGCCGTCATCGGCGTGGCGATGATCCTCGCGGGGTACTTCCTCTACTCGAAGTACCTGGCCACCCGGATCTACGCCCTCGACGACTCCCTCCCGACCCCGGCCCACCAGCTGGAGGACGGTGTCGACTACGTCCCCACGAACAAGTACGTGCTGTGGGGCCACCACTTCACCTCGGTCGCCGGCGCCGCCCCCATCGTGGGTCCGGCCATCGCCGTCATCTGGGGCTGGCTCCCGGCCTTCCTGTGGGTCACCATCGGCACCGTCTTCTTCGCCGGCATGCACGACCTGGGGGCGCTGTGGGCCTCGACCCGGAACCGCGGGCAGTCGATGGGCGCCCTGTCGGGCCGCTACATCGGCGTGCGCGGACGCAACCTGTTCCTGGTCGTCATCTTCCTGCTGCTGCTGATGGTCAACGCGGCCTTCTCGGTCGTCATCGCCAACCTGCTGGTCGCGACCCCCACGGCGGTCATCCCGACCTGGGGCGCCCTGATCGTGGCCGTGCTCGTCGGTCAGGCGATCTACCGCCTCAAGTGGAGCCTGCCGGTGGTCTCGGTCGTGGGCGTCGTCGCGCTCTACAGCCTCATCTGGATCGGTGACCAGGTGCCGCTCTCCCTCCCGGAGACGATGCTGGGCCTGCCCAGCAACTCGGTCTGGATCATCCTGCTGTTCGTCTACGCGGGCGTCGCCTCGATGCTGCCGGTGTGGGTGCTGCTCCAGCCGCGCGACTACATCAACGGCCTGCAGCTGTTCATCGCCCTCGGCATCCTCTACGGCGCGGTGCTCATCGCCCGCCCGGAGATCGTGGCCCCGGCCTACAACACCAACCTCCCCGAGGGCACGCCCAACATCGTCCCGCTGCTGTTCGTCACCATCGCCTGCGGCGCCATCTCCGGCTTCCACGGCATGGTCTCCTCGGGCACCACCTCCAAGCAGCTGGACAAGGAGAGCGACGCCCGTTTCGTCGGCTACTTCGGCGCGGTCGGCGAGGGTCTGCTGGCCCTCGGCGCGATCATCGCCGCCACCGCCGGGTTCGCCAGCCTGGCGGCCTGGGAGGAGACCTACTCCGCGTTCGGCGCCGGGAGCGTGGGGGCCTTCGTCTCCGGTGGCGGTGCCATCGTGGAGTCCGGGCTCGGGTTGTCGCAGTCGCTGTCGGCGACCATCCTGGCGACCACCGCGATCCTCTTCGCCGCCACGACGATGGACACCGGCGTGCGCCTGCAGCGCTTCGTCGTCCAGGAGATCGGGGACATCGCCGGCGTCCGCCTGGGCAAGGTCGTCGCCACCCTGATCGCCGTCGGCGTGGCCCTGGCCCTGACCTTCGGGGCCGGTGCGGACGGGTCGGGCGGCATGCTCATCTGGCCGCTCTTCGGCACGACCAACCAGCTGCTCGCGGCGCTGACGCTGTCCATCATCGCGATCATGCTGCTGCGTCGTGGCCGGACCGCACTGCCCGCCCTGATCCCGTTGGCGTTCGTCGGGGTGATGACCATCTACGCGCTGTTCATCCAGCTCGGGACGTTCTACCGGGACGAGAACTGGCTCCTCCTCGCCCTGGACGTCGTCATCCTCGTCGCCGCCCTGTGGGTCTTCGTGGAGGCCATCAGCGCCATGCGCAAGGCCAAGGACTACGACGGCGACGACGACGCCGAGCTCCTGGCGCTGTCCGGGCGCGAGGTCGAGCACGTGGGCGACCACCCGCCGCACGACTGAGCGCGCACGGCATACCCTCGAGGTATGCCGCACACCCCGCCGCAGCCCCGTGGCCGCCTCTCGCAGGTGGCTGCGGGGCTGCGCGACTTCTACTCAGGTCCCTACCGCCGCACCTTCGCCCGGGCGCAGCAGGACGAGGACGACCTGTTCCTGGTGATCGTCATGGCGGAGGCACTGGGGGTGCCGAACCCGGCCAGCTACTACACGATCGAGCTGCTGCCGGTCGTCTACGAGCAGTTCCACGACTGGCACCGCCGGATGGGGCTGGACCGCTCCCCCCTCGACCACTTCTCGTGCTGCTGAGCAAAGGACTCCTTCGGTATGTCGAACGCGCTGCGTGATCTCGCTGCCTCCCGCGAGGTCCTCTTCGTCGGCGGCAAGGGCGGGGTGGGCAAGACCGCCGTCGCCTCGGCCCTCGGGCTCGCGCAGGCGCGGGCGGGCCGGCCGACGCTGGTGGTCTCGACCGACCCGGCGCACAACCTCGGCCACCTGTGGCGGCGGACCGTCGGTGACCGGCCGGTCGAGCTGGCACCGCTGCTGCGCGGCCTGGAGATCGACCCCGCCCGCACCACCGACGAGCACCTGCGCGCGGTGGGGGCGACCATGCAGCGGCTCATGCCCGAGCACCTGCAGGGGCAGGTCGCCAAGCACCTGGAGCTGGCCCGCGACGCCCCCGGCACGCACGAGGCGGCTGTCCTCGAACGGGTCGCGGAGGTGGTCGAGGGCCGGACCCCCGACGAGCTGATCATCTTCGACACCGCGCCCAGCGGCCACACCTCGCGCCTCATCTCGCTGCCCGAGCTCATGCAGGCCTGGACCGAGGGGCTGCTGAACCGGCAGGACCGCTCCGCGCGGTTCGGGGCCGCGTTGCGCGGGCTCGAGGCGGACGACCGGGCGGCGGCCGACGTGATCGGCACGAGCCGCTTCGGCCGGGGCGACGCGACCGGCGTGACGACGATCGGGCCGGCGCGCTCCCAGGACCGACGGGCCCGGCGGGACGCCGAGATCCGGGAGATCCTGGACCGGCGGCAGAAGCGCTTCCGTCGCCTGCGCGAGGTGATGCAGGACCCGGAGCGCACGTCGTTCGTCGCGGTCCTCGCGGCGGAGCGGCTGCCGGTGCTGGAGACGATCGAGCTGCACGAGCAGCTGACACGCTCGGGGATGCAGGTCGCCGCTCTCGTCGTCAACAAGCGCTCTCCCGCAGACGGCGGCGAGCTGCTGGCCGCCCGCCGGGTGATCGAGGACGGCTACCTCAGGCAGCTCACCTCGGCGCTGCCCGGCCTCCCTGTGGTGGAGATCCCGCTGCTGCCCGGCGAGGTGCTCGGCGAGGAGGGCATCGCCGCCTTCGCGGACCACCTGGCCTGACCACGGGTGCCCACCGGGCGCCTGCGGGCGGGAGCGCAGGGCTCCGGACCCCCTACGTCCTCGCTGTACAGTCGGGCCCATGGTTGTCGGGAGGACGTGTGACGAGCAGACCCCGTGGGACGATGCCATCACGGATCTCGGCGGCCACCCGTTGCAGCTGTGGGGCTGGGGGGAGCTGAAGACGGCGTACCACTGGGGGGTCCAGAGGGTCCTCTTCCGGAACGACGAGGACACCGTCGTCGGTGCGGCGCAGATCCTGGTGCGGCCGCTCCCCGGACCGTTCCGGCGGCTCGACTACGTCCCCAGGGGGCCCGTCTGGAAGGACGGCTACGAGAAGCCGGTGCTGGACGCGCTCCGCGACCACTGCGCGCAGGAGCTCCCAGGGACGCTCATCAGCATCGAGCCCGACACCGAGACGACGCTGGAGCACGAGGGGTGGAAGCACTCCACCAACACGATCCTCATCCCGCAGACGCTGATCCTGGACCTGACCAGGACCGAGGACGAGCTCCTGGCGGATGCCGCCAAGAAGACCCGGCAGTACATCCGCAAGTCCGGCCGGGAGGGGCTCGAGATCCGCCGGGTCACGGCCCGCGAGGACCTCGCCGCGATCCTCGGCGTCTATCACGAGACAGCCAGCAGGGCCGGCTTCGCCCTGCACGACGACGCCTACTACTACGACGTCCACGACAAGCTGGGGGACGCCTCCGTGGTCTTCGCGGCCTACCAGGACGACCTGCCGCTCGCCTTCGTCTGGCTCGCTGCCAGTGCGCGGACGGCGTTCGAGCTCTACGGCGGCATGAACACCCTCGGGCAGAGCCTGCGGGCCAACTACGCCCTGAAGTGGCATGCGATCACCAGCTGCAAGGAGCAGGGCATCAGCCTCTACGACATGAACGGGCTGCTCAACGACGGGGTCAGCACGTTCAAGCGCGGGTTCGCGAGCCACGAGACCGAGCTCGCCGGGACGTACGACTACCCGTTGTCCCCCCTGTACACCGTGTGGGCCAAGGGACTGCCGTCCGTCAAGAGGGTCGTGCAGAAGGCGCGGTCACTGCGCCAGGCCTGACGTCCGTCGACGACCACGGGTCGACGACCGCGGGGTCGACGACCACCGCGAACAGGGCCCGCGGATCCTGCAGCGTCGCCGGGTACCGCGCCGCCGACCGGGGCACCACGCGGTCCCGGTCGCGTCGACGTCGATGCCCGACCGGGTGCCCAGGCCCACGACACCGGCCGCCAGGCACGCACCCAGCTCCTCGTGCGTGCGGGGCCGCACCACCCAGACCCGGGCTCCGGCGGGCGAGGGTGGTGGGGTGATGTCGTCCGGCCCCGGCCACACGTACGGAAGGTCGTCCGGCTCCGGCCCGAACCGCGCTGTGAGCACCGGGCGGTAGAACGCGGGGTCCTTCGACAGCAGGTTGGACCGGTGCGAGCGGTGCAGCTCCTCGCTGCCCACCCACGAGGGCAGGAGCCCGGCGCGGGAGAGCTCGACCTGGGGCACCCCCACGACCTGGGGCGCGAACTCGGCGATCAGCGGGGAAGTGCTGTCGGCGAACCCTCGCTCGCGCCACTCCTGGACCATGACCAGTCCGTAGGCCACGAGCGCAGGGGTTCGGCCACGCCACATCTGCACCGCGGGGTGGGAGGCCCAGCCGTAGTCGGGCAGCTCCAGCGCCCGCAGCACCTGCAGGGTCTCCACCCGCTGCTTGCCCAGACGGGGGGAGTCGAGGAGGCGGGCGCTCTCGGCGAAGTCGGAGACGGGGAGGAACGTCTGCACCGCACTCAGACCTCCCCGCGCTGCGCTGTCATGGGGGCAGCCTGCCAGACCTCCTGGGCAGGTCTCTTCCCCTGCCCGGCCAGAAGCGCTTGAATGCTGGCATGCCTCCCGACGCCCTCGACCCCGTCCGGCCCGCCGCCACGTCGCTCACCGCCTTCGTCGGCGCGACCGGCAGAGGACCGGTGGGCACGCCCGTGCGCGTCACCGGCCTCGACGACTACCGCGCGACGTTCGCCGCGGCCGACCCCTCGGCCCTCGACGAGGCCGTCTCCCTGTTCTTCGTCAACGGCGGCGCCGAGGCGGTGGTCGTCCGGGCCGCGGGGCCGGCCGCCGACCAGGTGGTCCCCACCTCGGGGACCGGTGGGCTGCGGGCGATCACGGGGCGCTTCACGGTGCTCGTCCTGCCCGGCGTCACCAGCGAGGACCACCTGGCGGTCGAGCTGGCGGCCGCCCGCTGCGCCGAGGAGCGCGCCGTGCTCCTCCTCGACCTGCCCGAGGGGGCCGACGCCGCCACGGCGGTCCGGACGACCGACCGGGTGCACTCTGCGCGCGAGCGCGTCGCGGCATACCACCCGTGGCTCCGTGCCGGGGAGAGGACGGTGCCACCGAGCGGGGCCGTCGCGGGCGTGCTCGCGCGCGTCGACGCCACGGACGGGGTGTGGGCCTCCCCGGCGGGGGCACGCGGTGGTCTGGTGGGGGTGGACTCCACGACGACGGCGCTGGACGACCGCGAGGCGGAGCTGCTGACGGCTGGGGGGATCAACCCGGTGCGCACCGTCGAGGACCGGGGGACGGTGCTCCGGGGCGTCCGGGTGCTGGGGGCGCGCGACGGCGCCGAGCCCGCGCAGCGCTACCTCCCCGTCCGGCGGCTCACCGACCAGGTCCTCGAGTCCCTCGAGGACGGTATGGCGTTCGTGCGCGAGCGTCGCGCCGACCCGGGGCTGGACGACCTGATCCGTCGGCGGGCGGAGGAGTTCCTCACCGCGCTGTGGCTGCGCGGGGCCCTCGCGGGGCAGCAGCCCGAGCAGGCGTTCTTCGTCCGGTGCGACGGCTCGACGACGACGCCGGGCGACCGCGCGGAGGGCCGCGCCGTGCTCCTCGTCGGGCTGGCGACGTCGAAGCCGGCCGAGTTCGAGGTGCACCGGATCGTGCTCGAGACCTCGACCGCCCGTCCGCCGCAGGTGCTGCCGGCGGCCAGGGCGGTGGCCCGGGCGACCGGGCTGGCGCGCGAGCGACTCACGGTCGCGCGCACGGTCGACCTGGCGCCGCTGGTGAGCACCGACGCGGACGAGACCCGACGGCGCATCGAGCGTGAGTTCGCCGAGGCCGCCGACGCCGGGACCGTGCTCCTGCTGCGGGGGGCCGACGCGGTGCTGCGGGACGGAGGCCGTCGACGCCCGGCGGAGATCGCCCGGCTCCTCGACGAGACGTCGCGGCACACCGGGGTGCCCTACGTGCTGGGGGCCCGGCACTAGAGGATCCGCGTCCTCCTGTCAGTCGGGCGAGGCACAATGCGACTGTGCTCATCCGACTCCTGCGCCGTCAGCTCCGGCCCTACCTCGGCCTCGTGCTCGTGGTGCTTGCCCTCCAGCTCGTCGCCACCGTCGCCAGCCTCTGGCTGCCCACCCTCAACGCCGACATCATCGACCTCGGGATCGCCCGGGGCGACACGGCATACATCTGGCGGGTGGGCGGGGTCATGCTCGGCGCGAGCGCCCTGCAGGTGGTGGCCCAGATCTCCGCGGTCTGGGGTGCCGCCCGCATCGCGATGGGCCTGGGCCGGGACCTGCGCGCGGGGGTGTTCGACCACGTCCTGAGCTTCTCCACGCGCGAGATGGGCCAGTTCGGTGCGCCGACGCTCATCACCCGCAGCACCAACGACGTGCAGCAGGTCCAGATGCTCACCTTCATGTCCCTGGTCATGCTGGTCGCGGCGCCGATCACGGGGGTCGGCGGGGTCATCATGGCGGTCCGCCAGGACGTCGGGCTGTCGTGGCTGATCGCCGTCGCCGTCACGGTGCTGCTGGCGGGGATGGGGCTGGTCATCGCCCGGATGGTCCCGCTCTTCCGCGCGCAGCAGACGATGCTCGACTCGATCAACCGGGTGCTGCGCGAGCAGATCTCCGGCATCCGGGTGGTGCGGGCGTTCACCCGCGAGGCCGACGAGCGCGCGCGGTTCGACCGCACCAACACCGAGCTGACCGGGGTCGGCCTCAAGGTCGGCGACCTGATGGCGCTCATGTTCCCGTTCGTCATGCTGGTGATGAACCTGTCCAGCGTCGGCGTCATCTGGTTCGGCGCCCAGCGGGTCGAGTCGGGGGCGATGCAGGTGGGGGCCCTGACCGCCTACATCAGCTACCTCATCCAGATCCTCATGTCGATCATGATGGCGACGATGGTCGCCACCATGATCCCGCGAGCCTCGGTGTCGGCCGAGCGGATCGGCGCGGTGCTCGACACCGCCACCAGCGTGGTGACCCCGGCCGAACCGGTGCAGGTCGGCAGCCTGCGCGGGATCGTGGAGCTGCGCGAGGTGGACTTCGCCTACCCGGGCGCCGAGGCACCGGTCCTGCACGACGTGAGTCTGGCCGCCCGGCCGGGCACGACGACCGCGATCGTCGGCGGGACGGGGTCGGGGAAGTCGACGCTGCTGCGGCTGCTGCCGCGCCTCGCCGACGTCACCGGCGGTCAGGTGCTCGTCGACGGGGTCGACGTGCGTGACCTCGCCCCGGCGGACCTGTGGTCGCGCGTCGGGCTGGTGCCGCAGCGGCCCTACCTCTTCTCCGGCACGGTCGCCACCAACCTGCGCTTCGGCCACCCGGAGGCGACCGACGAGCAGCTGTGGGAGGCGCTGCGGGTCGCGCAGGCGCAGGACTTCGTCGGTGCCTTCGCCGAGGGGCTCGACCACCCGATCGCCCAGGGCGGCACCAACGTCTCGGGTGGCCAGCGGCAGCGGCTGTGCATCGCCCGCGCCCTGGTCGCCGAGCCGGAGATCTACCTCTTCGACGACAGCTTCTCGGCCCTCGACCTGGCGACCGACGCGCGGCTGAGGGCGGCGCTGCGGCCGATCACGACCCGCTCGACGGTCATCGTCGTGGCCCAGCGCATCTCCACGATCGTCGACGCCGAGCAGATCGTCGTGCTCGACGCCGGACGGGTGGTGGGCGTCGGCACCCACGACGAGCTGCTGGCGACCAACGAGACGTATGCCGAGATCGCCCGGTCCCAGGAGCAGGGGGTGGCGGCGTGAGCACGTCCGAGACGACCGAGACCGACGCGGCGAGCGCGCCCGAGCGTCCGGTGCGCCCCCACCGTGGTCCCGGCGGCGGCCCCCACGGCTTCGGCGCTCCTGTGGAGAAGCCGTCGGACTTCCGCGCGTCGGCGCGCCGACTCCTCGTCCGCCTCACGCCCTACCGGCTGCTCATCGGGCTGAGCGTCGGCCTGACCGTCGCGGCGGTCGTGCTCAGCGTGCTCGGCCCCAAGGTCCTGGGCCGCGCGACCGACATCGTCTTCGCCGGCTTCATCGGGCGGGACCTGCCGGCCGGGGTGCCCGTCGGGGACGTCGTGGCCGGGCTGCGCGCCCAGGGCCAGGACCGGCTGGCCGACCTCGTCGGCGGCACCCCGTTCCTCGTGCCGGGGCAGGGCGTCGACTTCGACGCGCTGGCCGTGGTGGTGCTGCAGGTGGTCGCGCTCTACCTCGTCTCCGCCCTCCTCATGTGGGTCTCGGTCCGCATCGTCAACCGGATCTCCATGTGGACGGTGCGCGACCTGCGCGCCGAGGCCGAGGACCAGCTGCACCGGCTGCCGCTGTCCTACTTCGACCGGCAGCCGCGCGGGGAGATTCTCTCGCGGGTCACCAACGACCTCGACAACCTCCAGCAGACGCTGCAGCAGACGTTCGGGCAGCTGCTCAACGCCCTCGTGACGGTGCTGGCGATCCTGGCCATGATGCTGTGGATCAGCCCCACGCTGACCCTCATCGCGCTGGGGACGATCCCGGTGTCGGTGCTGGTCACGGTGGCGATCGCGACCCGCTCGCAGAAGCTGTTCAAGGCGCAGTGGAAGCACACCGGCACGCTCAACGGGCAGATCGAGGAGGCCTTCACGGGGCACGAGCTCGTCACCGTCTTCGGGCGGCGCGAGCAGGTGACCGCGGCGATGCGCGAGACCAACGAGCAGCTCTACGACGTGACCTGGCGGGCCCAGTTCATCAGCGGCATCATCATGCCGGCGATGTTCTTCATCGGGAACCTCGGCTACGTCCTCGTCGCCGTGGTCGGGGGCCTCAAGGTCGCCAACGGCCAGCTGAGCCTGGGGTCGGTGCAGGCCTTCATCCAGTACTCCCGACAGTTCACCCAGCCGGTCACCCAGGTCGCCTCGATGGCCAACCTGCTGCAGTCCGGCGTGGCCTCGGCCGAGCGGGTCTTCGAGCTGCTCGACGCCGAGCAGGAGCGCGCGGACCCGGAGGACGCAGCCCCGGTGGAGGCGCCGCGGGGCCGGATCGTCTTCGAGGACGTGTCGTTCTCCTACGGCCCCGAGCCGCTCATCGAGAACCTCTCGCTCGTGGCGGAGCCGGGGCAGACGGTGGCGATCGTCGGGCCGACCGGTGCCGGGAAGACGACGCTCGTCAACCTCATCCTGCGCTTCTACGAGCTGGACGGCGGCCGGATCACGCTCGACGGGCGGGACATCACGACGATGACCCGGCACGACCTGCGCGACCGGATCGGCATGGTGCTGCAGGACGCCTGGGTGTTCGAGGGCTCGATCCGCGACAACATCGCCTACGGCCGCCCCGGCGCGACCGACGAGGACGTCCACGCGGCGGCCGAGGCGGCCTACGTGGACCGGTTCGTCCAGCACCTGCCGGACGGCTACGACACCGTCCTCGACGACGAGGGATCCTCGATCAGCGTCGGGGAGAAGCAGCTGGTCACGATCGCCCGTGCGTTCGTGTCGCAGCCCTCGCTGCTCATCCTCGACGAGGCGACAAGCTCGGTCGACACCCGCACCGAGCTCCTCGTGCAGGAGGCCATGGCACGGCTGCGCACCGACCGCACGAGCTTCGTCATCGCCCACCGGCTCTCCACGATCCGCGACGCCGACCTCATCCTCGTCATGGAGCAGGGACGGATCGTCGAGCAGGGCACGCACGAGGAGCTTCTCGAGGCCCTGGGTGCCTACGCACGCCTGCACGCCGCGCAGTTCAGCGGCGCGGCGGTGGACATCGACGCGGAGATGGCCGACAGCGCGGGTCCGGTGGAGAGCGACGACGCGGCTCCGGTCGGGACCGCGTAGAACGCTCCGGGGTGCCAGCGCAGGACGTCAGCCTGATCCACCTGGCCGATCAGTCACGGGTTGAGTCGCCCGGTGGGTCAGTCACGGGTTGAGTCGCCCGGTGGGTCAGCCTCACGTCGGACACCGGGGTGTCGCCCGCGCCGACCCGACTCGTCGCCCACGCCGACCGGAGTCTCGGTCCGCCGGCCGGCGCCGGTGTCACATCACCCGGCCGAGGCTCCTGCGCAGCGCCCAGGCGCCCAGCGCCAGCACCACCGCGGCCATCGCGGCCAGTACCCCGAGCTGGGGCAGTACCTCCACCAGCCCGCCGCCGCGCCGCTGCACCTCGGCGATCGCCTCGTAGGCCCAGGCGTGCGGCGTCAGGTAGGCGACACGGCGCATCGCGTCGGGGAAGAACTCCAGGGGCACCATGCAGCCGCCGAGTGCGGCGAGCACGAGCCCGGCCCCCACGGCGACCCCGCTGGCCACGCCCTCGCTGTCCATGGCCACGCCGATGAGCATGGCCACGCCCGCCGCGACGAGGCCGAAGACGGCCACGACCAGCGACACGACGGCAAGGTTGCCCCAGTCCACGCCGAAGATCAGCGAGCTCGCAGCCATGATGTAGACGCCCTGGAACGCCGCGACGACGAACCGGCCGAGCGCCTGCCCGGCCACGACCTGCCGCGCGGTCACCGGCGCAGCCATCACCCGCCGCAAGGCCCCGCTGCGACGCGCCTGGATCGTCGCGCTGGCCGCGGTGAGCGTGTTGAGGAAGACGAAGAGCAGCAGCTGTCCACCGGCACCGATGTCGAAGCGCCCCATGGAGGCGAACTCCTGCATCACCGGGTCGGTCGAGCGCACGTCCACCGTCGCCGGTTCCCGCTCCGCACCGGCCCGCTCCAGGGCCGCGGCCACGTCCGCGGCGGACGACCCCGTGCCCACGAGCACCCGGCTGCGGCCGAGCTCGGCGAGCGCCTCGTCGGCCGCACCACGGACGAGCTGGTCCAGCCCGGGCGGAGCCTCCCCTCCCGGGGCGACCATCTCCAGCTGCGCCGGCTCGCCCGGGCGGACGACGACCCCCACGTCGAGGACGCCCCCGGTGACGTCGGCGTCCAGCTCCTCCGGGTCGGTGTAGGCAGTGGCCTCCAGCCCGGTCGCCTCCAGCTGCTCGAGGAGGACGGTGGCGAGGCCGCCGGCAGCACCGGAGCCGCCGGCCTCCCCGCCGTCCAGGACTCCGACGCGCCCGGGAGTCTGGGAGGTGGCCTGCAGCCCGAGCACGACGACGAGGATCATCGGCAGCACGAGGACGAAGAACAGGTTGAACCGGTCGGCCAGGAAGCGTCTCAGCTCGTGGACAGCGATGCTGACGACGGATCTCACAGCGGGTCCTTCCGGCCGGGGACGACCCGGGCGAGCAGCAGCATGACCACACCGAAGCCGCCGAGCATGGCCAGCACGGACCCGAGCTCCATCAGCCCACCGCCTCCGGCGGTGATGCTCAGCCCACGCCCGAGACCCGCCACCGGGTTGACCGCCAGCACCTGACCGATCAGCCCCTCGTCGGGCACCCGGAAGAAGGTGCCGCCCGTGACGCCCAGCGAGATCGCCACGATCGAGAGCATGAGGCTGGCCTGCTCGGCCGTCCCGGCCAGCTTGATGATGAGGGCCATCACCGAGGTGGCCGCGACGACCGTCCCCACGACGACCACCAGCACCGCCGGCCAGGACCCGAACTCGACACCGTCGAGGAACAACGACCCCGCGACGAGCAGCACGGTCGTCGACGCGGTGCCGAGCAGGACGGCCACGACCCCCTTGGCGAGGGGGACGAGCCAGGGCTGGATCGGCGTCGACCGGACCCGGGCGAGCGTCCCCCACTCCCGCTCCGTGAGCAGGGTCAGCACCGCGAAGCCGACGGTGAAGAACAGGAACATCCCCGCCTGACCGGCCACGATCCCCGCCGACAGCGACAGCTGCCCCCCGGTGACGCCCCGGACCGACCACGAGGCCGGCTCGGTCGGTGCCGACAGCTCCCCGACGAGCGCCTGCAGCTGCGCCTCGTCCAGACCCAGCTCGGCACCGGCCGCGACCGCCGTGGCGTCGCGGTCCGCCCGAGCGAGGGTGCTCCGTACGACGCCGACGACGACCTCTCCGCCGAGCCCGGCGTCCTCGCCCACCTCGACCTGCACCTCTGGGCCGGACCCGGTGGCCAGCGCCTCGCCATACCCGTCCGGGAGGACGACGCCCACCTGCGCCTCGCCGGACGCGACGGTGGAGGCCACCGCGTCGGCCCCGACGTCGAGCACCGTGACGTCGATCCCCGCCTCGGACAGTCCGGCCAGCACCTGGGGCACGGCTGCCGCGGCCTCGTCGCCCTCGGGCGCCGCGACGGCGACCGTCACCGGCTCCAGCTGCGGGTCGTTCACCCCGGCGAAGGCCATGCTGAACACGGCCGACAGCGCCAGCGGGATGACGACGGCGAAGAGGATGACCGACCGGTCGCTCAGGTGCTGGCGCAGGTCGTGCAGGACGAGGACGAGCAGGGCGCGCACGTCAGTCCCTCAGTGCCCGGCCGGTGAGGTGCAGGAAGACCGACTCCAGGTCCGGCCGGGTGATCTGCACGTCGTGCAGGCTCATGCCCGCGCCGGTCGCGGCGGTGACGATGCCGGCGATGGCCGTCGGTGCGCCCTGCACGGTGAGCCGCAGACCGTCGGCGTCCCGCGTGACCCGCTGGACCGCGGGTATGCCGTCCACCGCCGCCTCCGCGGCGCGCACGTCGCCCCCGCCCGACAGGACCACGACGTCGGCGTCACCGACGAGCTCGACCAGCTCGTCACGCGTGCCCTGCGCCTGGACACGGCCCTCGTCCATGATGGCGATCCGGTCGCAGAGGCGCTCGGCCTCCTCCATGTAGTGCGTCGTGTAGAGCACCGCCATCCCGGCGTCCGTGAGCGCGGCGACCGACTCGAGGATCGCGTGCCGGGACTGCGGGTCCACGCCGACCGTCGGCTCGTCGAGGATGAGCAGGGTCGGCTCGTGGAGCAGCCCGATGCCGATGTTGAGCCGACGCTTCATCCCCCCGGAGAACGTCTTGCTCGGCGTCTTGGACCGATCCTCCAGGCCGACGAGCTCGAGGACCTCCTCCATACGGGTCTTCAGCTGCGTGCCGTGCAGCCCCTGCAGCCGGCCGAAGAAGCGCAGGTTGTCGCGGGCGGACAGCTCGGGGTAGATCGCCAGCTCCTGGGGCACCAGCCCGAGGTGCGACTTGGCCCTGATCGGGTCGGTGGCCGTGTCGACGCCGGCGACCTGGACCGTGCCGGCGTCCGGGCGCAGGAGCCCGGCGATCATGAGGATCGTCGTCGTCTTGCCGGCCCCGTTGGGCCCGAGCAGCCCGAAGGTCTCCCCGCGGTCGACCTGCAGGCTCACCCCGTCCACGGCGCGGACGTCCCCGTAGGCCCGCACCAGGCCGTCCACCTGCAGGACCGGCTCCGTCCTCGTCCCCACCGCCGTCATGACCCCACGCTATCGCTGGGCCCGGGAGGTGTCAGGAGCCGGTCGGACCTGCCCCCGCCCCCGACTAGGCTGGCGGGGTCCACAGAGAGGAGCCGGTATGCAGCTCGCCGAGCAGTTCGACCGTGCCGCCGACCGTTACGACCTGCTGACCCGGCTCAACCCCGGCTACCACCGTGCGCTGCGGAGGGCGGCGGACGCGTTGGTCGGACGGCTTCACGGAGCCGCCTCCCCCCTCACCCTGTGGGACCTCGGGTGCGGCTCGGGTCTGTCGACCGACGCTGTCCTGGCGGCCGCCGGTCCGGACACCCGCGTGATCGGCCTGGACGCCTCGGCGGGGATGCTCGCCCAGGCCCGGGCCAAGAGCTGGCCGCCCGGCGTGAGCTTCGTGCAGGCCCTCGCCCAGGACCTGCCAGAGGTGGCCGCGCGCGAGCTGGACGGGCCGGCCGACGGCGCCTTCGCGGCATACCTGCTCCGCAACGTCCCGGAGCACCAGCGCGACGAGGTCGTGGCGGCCGTCCGGGACCAGGTGCGGCCGGGCGGGTGGGTCGCCCTGCAGGACTACCACGTCAAGGGTGACCGCGTCGCGAGCGCCGTGTGGACCGTCGTCTGCTGGGGGGTCGTCACGCCGCTGGCGTTCGTGGTGCGCGGGAACCCGGCGATCTACCGCTACCTGTGGCGCAGCGTGCTCGACAACGACAGCACCGCGCAGCTGACCGCCCGGCTCGAGCACGCCGGGTTCACCGACCTCGCGTGGAGCACCGCCGGCGGCTGGCAGCGCGGGATCCTGCACACCGTGCTCGCCCGCCGCCCTTCCTGAGCACCACCCGCAGCCCACCCCGAGCCCGACCCCGAGGAGCATCATGACCCGTCCTCCCGTCCCCGGCAGGGACCGGAACGCCGTCCTCCATCCCGCCCCCGAGGGCGCCCCGCAGCTGCCTGCGGACCGGCCGCGCCACGTCGTGGTCGTCGGCGGCGGCATCGCGGGGCTCGCCGCGGCTGCGGTCCTGGCCGAGCGCGGTGCCCGCGTCACCCTCGTCGAGGCCTGCGAGCAGCTGGGCGGCCGGGTCCGCGCCTGGCCGACGGACGACGGGCGCACGATGAGTCGCGGCTTCCACGCGTTCTTCCGGCAGTACTACACGCTCCGCGCCCTCCTGCGCCGCGCCGACCCCCGGCTGGACCACCTCGTCCCGGTGCCGGACTACCCGCTGCGCCGCGGCGACGGCCTGACCGACAGCTTCGCCAAGCTCCCGGCCACCCCGCCGGCCAACCTCATCACGTTCGTGCTGCGCAGCCCCACGTTCCCGGTCCGCGCGCTGCCCTCGGTCCACATCCCGAGCGCGCTCGAGCTGGTCAACGTCTCCTACCCGGCCAGCCACGAGCGCTACGACGGCGAGTCGGCGCAGGCCTTCCTCGACCGCCTCCGCTTCCCGGACGGCGCCCGGCACCTCGCGCTGGAGGTGTTCGCGCGGTCCTTCTTCGCCCACCCCACGGAGTTCGGCGCCGGCGAGCTGGTGGGGATGTTCCACACCTACTTCACCGGGTCGTCCGAGGGACTGCTCTTCGACGTGCCGGACGACGACTACGACACCGCGCTCTGGGCGCCGCTGGGCCGCTACCTCGCCGGCCAGGGCGTCGAGGTCCACACCGGCGTCCGCGTCGAGCAGGTGGAGGCCGGTGACACGTGGACCGTGCGCACCGACGCAGGCACCCTCACCGCCGACGCGGTCGTGCTGGCCACCGACCCCCGCGCCACCCGGGCACTGGTCGCCGACCTGCCCCTCGACGACGCCGACCCCGTGCGCGCCCTCGCCCAGCAGGCCTGGCACGCCCGGGCCGCGGCCGGCCGCAACGCCCCGCCCTTCGTCGTGCTGCGGGTCTGGCTCGACGGCCCGGTCAACCCCTCGCGCGAGGCCTTCCTGGGCACGAGCGGCTACGACCTGCTCGACAACGTCACCGTCCTGGAGCGCTTCGAGCAGGGCGCCGCGGACTGGACGGGCGAGCACGGCGGCTCGGTCGTGGAGCTGCACGGGTATGCCGTGGACCCGCACCGCGACCCGGACGTCGCCGGGGACGGGCGCGGCGGGCTCGACGAGCAGCGGGTGCGCGCCCGTCTGCTCGCCTCGCTGGAGGAGGTCTTCCCCGAGACGGCCGGGCTGGACGTCGTCCACGAGGAGCTGCTCGTCGAGGACGACTGCGGACTGGTCGGCACCGGTGCCTGGCGCGACCGGCTGACCGTCGACACGCCGTACCCCGGCCTGGCCCTGGCCGGCGACGGCCTGCGGGTGGACTGGCCGATCGCGCTCATGGAGCGGGCGGCGGTGACCGGCGTGCTCGCGGCGAACCACCTGCTGCAGGGGTGGGGCGTGCGCGGCGAGGACGTGTGGACCGTGCCTCTCGAGGGGCTGCTGCGGCGCCGGCCGAAGGTGCCCAAGGTCCTGCGCCGGTGAGCACCCGATGAGTCCCGTGCGACGTCGGGCCGTCAAGCCCGAGGAGGCGAGCACGCCGCGGGTCGAGCACGAGGGTCACGTCTGGCGCGTGCGCTCGCTCGTCGCAGCGCGGCAGGTGCTGCGCGCGCGGGACGCGACGACCCAGGCCGGGTTCACCGCCGAGGCGATCCCGCAGGGCTACCTCGACCACCACCCGATCCTCGTCTCCGACGGACCGCAGCACGACGACCAGCGGCGCAAGGTCGCCAGGTTCTTCGCACCGACGGTCGTCGCCGAGCGCTACACCGACCTCATGGAGGAGTGTGCCGACCGGCTGCTCGACGAGGCGACCGCGCGGGGTGGCTGCGTGCTCGACGAGCTGGCCCTGCTCTACACCGTGGAGGTGACGGCGGAGGTCGTCGGGCTCACCGAGTCGTCCGTGCCGCGGATGGCGCGGCGTCTGGTGTCGTTCTTCAACCAGCCGCCGTTCGACATCACCCAGGACGACCTGGGCCGCACGCCGCGGCAGTGGGCGAGCGCGGCCGTCAACGGGCTGCTCCCGGTCGCCAGGTTCTACGTCGCGGACGTCCGACCGGCCCTGCGCTCGCGCCGGAAGGAGCGCCGGCACGACGTGATCAGCCACCTGCTGGACGAGGGCTACTCGACGACCGGCGTGCTCGTGGAGTGCGTCACCTACGGCACCGCGGGGATGGTGACCACGCGCGAGTTCATCGTGATGGCCGCCTGGCACCTGCTGCAGCACGACGCGCTCCGCGAGCGCTACCTCGTCGCGGAGCAGGAGGAACGGTTCGCGATCCTGCACGAGATCATCCGCCTCGAGCCGGTCGTCGGGCACTTCTACCGGCGGGTGCACCAACCGGTCGAGATCACCGACGGCGAGGCGTCGTGGACCGTCGAGCCGGGCGAGCTCGTCGACGTGTGCGTGCGCTCGGCCAACGCTGACCCGCAGGTCGTGGGCGAGGACCCGCTGGACCTGTGCCCCGGTCGCACGCTGCCGCCGGGGGTGAGCGCCGCCGGGCTGTCGTTCGGCGACGGCGCGCACAAGTGCCCTGGCCAGCCCCTGGCCATCCTCGAGTCGGACGTGCTGCTCCGACGGCTGCTCGCGCGCGGTCCCCGGCTCGTCGCCGAGCCCGAGCTGGGCTGGGACCACCTCATCGAGGGCTACTGGCTGAGGGGTATGAGGCTCGCGCTCGGGAGCGAGGAGGGGGGACCGGCCGCCGGTCGGCTCAGGAGTCTCGCCACGCGATCGTCCGCGCGGTGGCACGCAGCCCGGCGGCGCCCTCGGGCGTGAGCGGGGCCCCGGTCAGCACGGCGTCGGCGGAGGCCAGCTCCTCGGCGATGCGGTCCTCCAGCTCCTGACGGATCCCGGCCTCGACGAGCGCCTCCTGCAGCAGCGGCACGTCGTCGACCCGCGCCTCGGGCGTGCCGACCCGGTCCATCGCGTCCGCAGCCGTACCGGTGAGCCGCTCGGTGCCGAGCACCCAGATGAGCGTGGTCTTGCCCTCGCGCAGGTCGTCCCCGGACGGCTTGCCGGTGACGGCGTGGTCGCCCCAGACGCCGAGCACGTCGTCACGCCAGGCGAACGCCCGGCCCAGGTGCCACCCGTAGCGGGCGAGCGCCTTGCGTTGCTCCTGCGACGCGCACGCGGCGAGGGCCCCCAGCTGCAGCGGACGCTCGATCGTGTAGGACCCCGACTTCAGGGCGGCGACCGCCTCGGCGTGGGCCAGGTCGGAGCGTCGCGCGGCGGCCCCGGTGAGGTCGGCGCGCTGGCCGACGATGAGCTCGAGGTTGAGCTGGAACCAGTAGTCGCGCATCTCGCTGGGCAGCGGGTGGACCATCCGGTCCGCCTCGCAGTGGGCGAGGTCGCCGAGCAGCACGGCGATGTTCTCGCCGAAGCGCTCCGGCACCCCGTGCCCGCCCGCGCGCCGGTGGGCGTCCGCCGCGACGACGTGCGCCGAGGGCCGGCCCCGCCGCTCGGCCGACTGGTCCATGACGTCGTCGTGCACGAGCGCGAAGAGGTGGAGGGTCTCCAGCGCGGCCGCCGCCCGGACGACGTGGGCGTGGCCGCGGGTGCCCACCACCCCGCCGGAGGCGACGAAGCCCCAGTGGCACATCTGCGGGCGGATCCGCTTGCCGCCGCCGGAGAGCAGCCGGTGCAGCCAGGTGGGCAGGTCGCCGACCTCGGCACCGAGCACGTCCGGTCCGCCGGCCGGGGCGAGGGTGCCCCAGACCTGCTCCACCCACGAGGACTCCTCGCGCAGCAGCGCGTCGACCCGTTCGAGGGTCGGGGTGGCGGTCGTCGCGTGGTCGTCGGCGATGCTCCCGTCGTCGCCGCGCGGCTGCGCCGGGAGCGGGGTGTGCAGCGGCAGCTGCGGCCGCTCGCCGTCGAGCTGGGGCACCTGCAGCACCGACCACGGGCTGTAGACCTCCGGCGTCGCGCGCATCGCCGTCACCAGGTCGGACCAGGCCACCCAGGCGTACTGGCACACCTCGTCGGGGTCCGGGCGCAGCTCACCGACGACACGGCCGACGAGGACCGGGCACAGCTCGTGCTCCACGATGCCGCTGGCGTCGACCGCGCGGTAGCTGAAGTCCGGCAGCACCAGCTGCAGGTCGTCCACCTGGATCCCCAGCTCCTCGCCGAGACGCCGGCGGACGGCCGTGCTGAGCTGCTCGCCGGGACGCGGGTGGCCGCAGCAGGCGTTGGTCCACACCCCGGGCCAGGTGGTCTTGTCGAGGGCACGCCGGGTGATGAGCACGCGCCCGCGGTCGTCGAAGAGGTAGAGCGAGAAGGCCTTGTGCAGCGGCGTGTCGGTGCCGTGCACCTGCAGCCGCGGCGCGGTCCCCACCTCCGTGCCGTCCTTCTCGACCAGCACGACCAGGTCCTGGTCGATGTCCGTCACACTCACCGAGCTTCGTCCTCTTCCTCGACGACGTCCCGGGCGGATGCCCGGGACTCGATGCTATCCGCTCCCCGGCTCCCGCCCGCTCAGCAGCCGCGCCACGAGCGCGGCCCCGTCGCGGCCGGGGTCGCGGGTCGCGAGCGAGTCGGCGATCCGCCGGGCACCCGCCCGGTATGCCGCGCCCTCCACCCGCTCCAGCGCGCGGCGGAGCTGGCGCTGGCTCGGGAGCGCGGCACCCAGGTGGATCCCGGCCCCGGCCCACTCGACCCGGCGGCCGATGTCCGCCTTCTCCTCGGTGCGCCCGACCTGCAGGACCGGCACGCCGTGGGCGAGCGCGAGCAGCACCCCGGTCCAGCCGCCGTTGGTGACGAAGACCCCGGCGTGCGGCAGGACCCGCTCGTAGGGGACGAACGACTCGACGGCGATGCCCGCACCGCCCGCACCGTCTCCCACCAGACCGGGGCCGCCCAGCGCTCCCGGGTCTCCGGACCCCGTCGTGAGCACGCCGGGGCGGCCGGCCGCCCGCAGCGCCTCCAGGGTCGGGCGCAGCACCTCCCCGGGGTCCCCGCGCAGCGTCCCCTGGGTCGCGAGCACCACGTCCCCGCCGTGCTCCTCCACGACGGACGACCACCAGGACGGCGGCTGCCAGTCGGTCGCGACCGGCGGCCGGAGCGCGCCGACGAAGTGCACGTGGTCGGGCAGGTCGGCGCGCGGATACTCCAGCTCGGGCGCGCCGCAGTGCAGGTGGAGCACCGGCGAGAGGCACGCCTCGAGCACCGGCACGTCGCGGCGCGGAAGCCCGAGCTCGGCACGGAGCGCGGCGTACCGGCGCTGCGCCTCGCGCATGACGACCCGCCGGCTCGCGAGCTGCACGACGTGGTTGCGCCAGACCCACGGCGCGGGTGTGCGGTAGGGCAGCCCCGCGCCGAACGGCGGCGTGCGCGCGTCCGGGAAGTGCAGCGGGCCGTCCCCGAAGCTCACCCACGGCAGGCCCCGCTGCTCGGCGGCGAGGGCTGCGGCATACCCCAGCGAGTCGGTGAGCACGACGTCGGGGCGGACCTGGTCGAGGATCTCCCGGGTCGCCGCGACGCGGGTCGAGGTGTCCTCGAGCAGCCAGGCGTAGCGGGCCGAGACGTCGCGGACGCGGCCGCCGGGGGGGACGAAGGGGACGACCGGCCCGGTGTCCCAGAGGGTCGCCGCGGGGGCGGGGCCGGCCGTGGCCCCGCCGTCGTGCCCTGCCCACGTGCTCGCGACGCCCCAGTGCACCTCGGCCCCGTGCGCGGCGAGGCCCTCGAGGAAGGGCGCGGCGTTGAGCGTGTGCGCATAGATCGGGCTGCTCAGCGCCAGGACTCTCACCGGGTCATTGTCCCCGTCATCGTGTCCACCAGGCGCACGGTCGTGCGCAGCCCGTCCTCGCGCCCCATCACCGCGGCCGCGGCCCGTGCCCGCTCGGCGTAGCCGGGGTCGTCCAGGACCCGCGCCAGCCGTGCGGTCAGCGGCCCGTCGGCCGCGCGCACCCACGGCAGCGGTGCGGGACCCAGGCCCGCCCGGTGCACCTGGCGCGCGTAGTGCGCCTGGTCGCCCAGGTGCGGCAGCACGACCTGCGGCACGCCGGCGGAGGTCACCGCGTGCGTCGTGCCGGAGCCGCCGTGGTGGGCCACGGCCGCGACCCGCGGCAGGAGGGAACGGTGGTCGACGTCCCCGACGACGTAGGAGCTCCCGCGCGGACCGGGTCTGGCCCCCGCGACCTGGACGACGGCGGGACGCCCGAGCGAGCGGGCGACGCCGGCCAGCCGGTCGGCCTGCCGGTCGGGCCACGTGGTCGGCATGCTCCCGAGGGCGAGCAGGACCGCGCCGGGATGGCCGTCCAGGTGGGCGGTGAGGTCCGTCGGCAGCGGCCGCACCGGCGCCGGGTCGACCCACCAGCCCACGCGGTGCAGGTCGGGGGCGGCGTCCGGGTGCAGGGCGGCGCTCGTCGCCAGGACCGGGGGGTATGCCGTCGCGAGGTGCCGTCCCGGTCGCTGGCTCGGCCGGCCCACCTCAGCGGTCAGCGCCTCGGCGAGCGCGCTGGAGAGCCCGGTCGTCATCCGCCACAGCATCCGCTGCCGGTAGTCCTCGACCGCACCGGGCAGCCGGTCGGCCACCGGGTGGGACCAGGCTGACGTGCCGTAGGGGTCGGGCAGCAGGGGCGCCATCAGCACGAGCCGGGCCGGGACGCCGCGGGCGGTCAGCAGGGGCACCAGCCGGGCGGTCGGAAGCCCGGAGATCACCACGTCGGCCTCGGTCAGCAGGGGGGCGAGGCCCCGGGCGAGCTCGGGTGCGTGGGTGGAGAGGGCGAGGCGCAGCTGGAGGTACATGAGGCCGGGGTTGAGGTGCGCCGCCCGACGGACCATCGGTCGCGGCGACCACATCGCGTGGTCGGCGGTCGGACCGACGACCACCGCCCGCACCCCGGCCCGCTCGAGGCGGGGGGCGCCGTCCGCGAGGACCGCCGCGGTGACGTCATACCCCTGGGCGCGCAGCGTCTGCCCGAGCCGCGCGAAGGGCTCGACGTCCCCGCGCGTCCCCAGCGCGAGGAGGAGCACCCGTGGGCCGCTCACCGCGTCACGCCTGTCCCGTGCGGCACGTCGTAGTCGACGACGACGGGGGCGTGGTCGCTCAGCCGCACCCCGCGGTGGTCGCGGTCGACGACGGCTGTGCGGGCGGTGCGCGCCAGCCGCGGCGTGGCCAGGTGGTAGTCGATGCGCCAGCCCGCGTCGCGCGCGTAGGCCTGGCCCAGCCACGACCACCAGGAGTAGGGGCCGTCGGTGTCCGGGTGCAGGGAGCGGACGACGTCGACGAGGGTGCGCGGCGAGAGCTTGGCGTCGATCCAGTCGCGCTCCTCCGGGAGGAAGCCCTCGGCCCGCTGGTTGCGGCGCCAGCCGGCCACGTCGTGGCGGGTGTGGGCGAGGTTGAGGTCGCCCAAGAGGAGGAACTCGCGGCCGCGCCGGGCGGCGGCGCGCCGGGTGCGGGAGAGCTGCCGGGCGAAGGCGTCCAGAAAGCGCATCTTGCGCTCGTAGCGTGCGCCTCCGTCGGGCTCGCCGCGCATCCGGCCCGCGACCTGGAGGTCCGCGGGCAGCCCGCCCTTGGGCAGGTACAGGCTCGCGACGGTGATCGGCGCCTCGGCCAGGTCGACCTCGACGTAGCGACCCTCGCGCGCGTGCGCGCCCAGCCCCCGCGCCAGCGGCACGTCGTCCGGCGCCGCCTCGGTGTGCAGGTGGTCCTCGTCGGGCGCCCGGACCAGGACGTCCGCGTCCCAGGTGCGCACGGCCACGGGTCGGTGCCGGGTGAGGACGGCGACGCCGTTGCGGCCCGCGACCTGCCCCGGCTCGTAGACGACGTGGTAGTCGCCGAAGGCCCCGTCCGGCAGCGCATCCAGTGGGCAGCGGACCTCCTGCAGCGCCACGACCTCGCACCCCCGCGTGGCGAGCCAGTCGTCGAGACCGCGCCGGTGGGCGGCCCGGACACCGTTGACGTTGAGGGAGGCGATGCGCAGCACCCCGAGAGGGTATGCCGTCAGGCCGGGCCTTCCAGCACGTCACGGTCGGCAGGGATCGCGTCGGGGTCGTCGCCGCCGAGCATGTCGACCTCCCCGGCCTCGGCGCGCGCCTCCGCACCCGACTCTGGCGCACCGTAGGCCGTGCCCTGCTCCGGCTCCTCCTGACGGATCCGCTGGTCGATCGTCTCCTCGGCCTCGGCGTCGATCTCGAGCATCTCGGCGCCCATCGGGCGCTGCTCCGGGGGGCTCCACGGCACGTCGTCGACGGACTCGGGCTGGTCGAGGTCGACCTCGGCGCGCGCCCGCTGCTCGGGATCGAGGTCCAGGTCCTGGATGTCCTCGTGGTAGGTGATCGGCTGGGAGTCGTCGCGGTGGTCGCTCATGGCGTCCACCGTGCCCCGGGTGGTCCCGGCGGGCAACCCGAGACGTCTGACCGGGAGCTCAGCCGAGGAGCCCGGACGCGTCGTCCGGCACGTCCACGGCATGCCTGCGCAGCAGCTCGAGGGGGACCACCCCCAGGACAGCCTCGCTCGTGCCGGCGAGGAGGACCGGCGCGGCGTGCCCGGCCTGGGCCGACTGGGCCCACCGCACGGCGACCACGCACCACCGGTCGCCGGGCCGCAACCCCGGGAAGTGCCACTCGGGGCGTGGGGTGATCAGGTCGTTGCCGAGCTCACGCTGGTGCTCGAGGAACTCCTGGGTGACGACGGCGCAGACACCGTGGTTGCCGACGTCATCGGGCGTCACCTCGCAACGGCCCGAGCGGGTGAAGCCGGTGACGGGGTCGGTGCCGCACTCCTGGAGCTCGCCGCCGAGGACGTTGCGCAGGGTCATGGGTCGATCATGGCAAAGGACGGGCGAGCGGGTGCGGTGGCAGGCTGGCGGCATGAAGGACGACGACACCACCGAGGCCGGCACCCCCCGCGTCGACAAGCGGACCGGTCCTGATCGCTTCGAGATCGAGGTGGACGGGAAGGTGGCCGGCTTCACGCAGTTCGTCGACCACGACGGGAGCCGGGTCTTCTTCCACACCGAGGTGTCGCCGGAGTTCGGTGGCCAGGGGCTCGCCGGGACCCTCGTGCGGCGCGCTCTCGACGAGACCCGCGCCGAGGAGCTGCGGGTCGTGGCCGTCTGCCCGTACGTCAAGAAGTACGTGGAGACCCACCACGACTGGGCCGACCTCGTCGACCGGCCCACGCGCGAGACGCTCAGAGCGATCCCGCGCGGCCAGCGGCGCTAGCGGTTCGGTGGTTCGCGCAGCTCGTGCGGCTGGCGCAGCTCGCGCGGCAGCTCCTCGAGCATCCGCAGCCACAGCTCGCTGGCCGTCGGATAGCTCGGGACGGCGTGGCGGAGCACGTGCACAGGCACGCGACCCACGATCGCGACCGTGGCAGCGTGGACGAGCTCGGCCACCGCCGGACCGACGAACGTCGCACCCAGGACCAGGCCGCTGGCTGCGTCGACCACCAGGCGGGCGCCCCCGACGGGCTTGTCGCGCAGCAGCGCCGCACCCGTCACGGCGTCGACCGGCACCTCCGAGACGACGACGTCGTGGCCGGCCTCGCGCGCGGCACGCTCGGTCCGCCCCACGGTCGCGACCTGGGGGTCGGTGAAGACGACCTGGGGGACGGGCACGTCGTCTGGCAGGCCGGGAACCGGGGCGGACGCCGCGGGTCCGGGCGTGCCAGGGTCGGTGTCGGACGTCGCGCTCGCCGCGATCCCCGCGCCGACCACCCGAGCGCGGTACTTCCCCCAGTGCGTCAGCGGTGCCTCCCCGCTGGCGTCGCCGACGACGTGCAGCCAGGAGGGGAGGTCGACGCCGTCGAGCAGCTGTTCCGGCGACAGGCCGACGGCGCCCAGACCGACGTCGTCGAGGTTGGGCCGGCGACCGGTCGCGACGAGGAGCTCGTCGGCCACGAGCTCCTCCCCGTCCGAGGTGATCAGGGTCACCGGACCCCCGTGCACCCGGCCCAGTCCGGTGTCCTCGGCCTCCGGACGATCACAGCTCGTCACGGTCGCTCCCAGTCGGACGTCGCACCCGGCCTTCGTCAGGCTCTCGAGCACGGCCGTCGAGGCCAGCTCCTCCTGGCTGGTGAGAAGTCGGTCTTCCCGCACCAGCATGGTGACGCTCGACCCGAGCCCGGCCATCCAGGTCGCAGCCTCGCAGGCGACGACCCCGCCACCGACGATGGTGAGGCGGGCCGGCACCTCCGTCACGCCGGTGGCGTCACGCGACCCCCAGGGGCGGGCATCGGCATACATCGCCGGCACGGTGGGCACGCTGCCCATGGCGAGCACGACCGCGTGCCGGGCGTGCAGCGTCACCCCTCCGTCGCCGCTGTCGACGCGCACGGTGCGTTCTCCGACCAGTCGGCCGTGACCACGCACGACGTCGATACCCTCCGACTCCGCCCACGAGACGTGACCAGCGTCGTCATAGGCGGACACCCACTCGTCGCGACGGGCGAGGACCGCGTCGACGTCCAGGCGGGCGCGGCCGACCCCGCTGACGGACGCCGTGGTCGCCACGACCTCGACCGGCCGGAGCAGCGCCTTGCTCGGGACGCACGCGTAGAAGGAGCACTCGCCCCCGACCAGCTCGCGCTCCACGATGGCGGCGGTGAGCTCCGTGCCCTCGGTGGCGTACTGAGCCACGTTCTCCCCGACCGGCCCTCCGCCGACGACCACGACGTCGTAGGTCTGCTCGTCGCGGGTCTGCTCGTCGCGGGTCTGCTCGGCGTGCGCCTTCACGTCGCCGGTCTTCGCGTCCATCTCCATCGGGCCAGTATGGAGCGCAGACCCCTTGACAGGCGACGCCACCAGGGGGAACCTGACGGGAAAGTATCTGTCGAAACCGTGCCTGCGAACGGTGCACGTGTCGGCGATGCCTATCGATGAAGTCCGTGGGGGCCGCGGGGGTCGGCCTACCTTTCGTGTCGGGGCTGCGCAGGTACCCGTTACCCGTGGCCCGCACTGCTCTGCGCGTGCTCGGGCTCGGCCACCTCGGGATCCGCTACGGCGTCGAGCTGCGCCGGGTCCTCTACGCCACCACGGGCGTCGACGGCGCACGTACCGTCGCCTCCGGCCTCGTGGCCACCCCCCTGGGCGTCCAGCCGCACGCGGTGGTGTCCTACCAGCACGCCACGCAGGGGCACCGGGTCAACGTCCCGTCCGCGCCGCACAAGCTCGAGGGGATCCTGGTCTCGCTCGTGTTCGCCGGGGCCGGCTACGTGCTGGCCGCACCCGACTACCACGGCCTGGGCAGCTCGCCCGGCACCCACCCCTACCTGCACGCACCGACCGAGGCGGCCAGCGTGGCCGACCTGCTCGGCATCCTGCCGCAGGTCCTGGACGACGAGGTCCCGCGCCAGACGGTCCTGCTGGGCTTCTCGCAGGGCGGGCACGCGTCCCTGGCCGCGCTGCAGGCGCTCGGGTCGCGCGCGGACGTGGACGTCGTGGCGGCGGCGTCGGTCGCGGGCGTGCACCGTCTCCTCGAGAGCGCAGGGCCGCACACCCTGTCGGGCGTCTCGGCGCACCACACGACCTACCTCGCCTACCTCGCGGCCTCCTTCGCGCGCGCCTACGACCAGCCGCTGGCCTCGATCGTCCACGAGCGCTGGGCCCGGCGGCTGCCGACGATGTGGGACGGCTCGCACGGGCTGATGGAGATCGAGCACGCCCTGCCCCGCGACCCGTCGCTGCTGCTGACCCGGGAGACCGTCGAGGACCTCAGCGGCGCCGGCACCGGGTGGTTCGCCAGGAGGCTGGCGGAGAACAGCGTCGGTGACGGGCCGACGAAGGCACCCGTGCGCTTCTTCGTCGGGAGTCAGGACCTCGACACACCCCAGGACGACTCGCGTCGCACCGCCGACCTGCTCCGGGGCCACGGCGGTGCTGCCGAGGTCGTCGACGTCGGGCCGGTCGACCACCGGGGCACGGCGTTCGCCGCCGTGGGCCTGGCCCGGCAGTGGTTCGACGACGTGGTCGGTGCGTCAACCGCCAGATCGCCCGAGCCGGGACGTCTGCGCTCGCTGGCGCGCGCGGTCCACGTCCTGGAACCACTGACGCACCCGCGCCCGGTCGGCCCCTGACGGTCCGGCGGGCCGAGCCCGTGCGGACACGCTGGGCAGGTCAGCCGGTGCTGGCCGGCTCGGCCGGTGGGAGCAGCTCCTTGAGGCGGTCGGCCGCGAGGACGACGTCCGCCGGAAGGACGACGCCGGACAGCTCGGCCCCGGCGACCTCGGCGGCACGACCGCCCAGTGCCAGCGTGGTCTCGCCCGCGATGAGGTCGAGGACGACGCTGCTGGCTCGCAACCGAGCGGGGCTGTCCGCGGAGACGACGACCACCTCGGGGTGGTGCAGCCGCATGGTGCGGAGCAGGTCGTGCAGCGGCGTGCTCGCCCCGAAGAAGCGGACCCGCCAGCCTCGCTCCCGCAGCAGCACACCGAAGGCCAGCAGCGGCAGGTCGTGCAGCTCGCGCGGGGGGCAGGCGAGCCACACCTGGGGCCCGTCACCGACGCGCAGGGAGCTGCCCAGCCCGCCGAGATACGCCCGCACCAGCTGCGTGGCCAGGTGCTCCTGCGCCACCGACACCTCAGCACGCTCCCAGCCCAGCCCCACCTCCCGCATCACCGGCAGCAGCAGGTCCCGGACCACGGCGGTCACCCCGCGCCGGTCGCGCTCACCGTCCAGCAGCTCCACGACCCGGTCCTCGTCGAAGGCGACGAGTGCCGCCAGCAGGTCGGCGCGCAGATCCGCGCGGACGTCAGAGCGGGGCATCCGGCGATCCTGGCACGCAAGGCTGGGTGCTGCCGCCCGGACCGGAGCCCCGGAGTCCCGCATCTCGTCAGCGTCGGACCGGATGATCCCCCTCGGGCAGGGTCAGCGCCGCCGCCGCCGAGGCCGGACCGACGGCCTGTCCGGGCGTCGCGCTGACGGCACCGCCCGGGTCCCCGTCCTCCTCGCCCACGTCCTCGTTGACCGCCTCCCCCTCGCCCCGGTGACCCTCCTCGACCGGCCCCCTCCCACCCGGCGGCGGCGCCGCCTCCGCGTAGGTCCGGCTCAGCGTGCGGAACGCCGGCGAGGCCAGGGCGGCGAGCGCGGCCAGCACCATCACCAGGCCCGCCACCAGGAAGATGATGGCGATGCCGCGAGACACCGGCGTCCCGACACCCACCCACGGCTCGAGCGCCTGCTGTCCCTCCGCGGTCCGGGCGAACGGGATGATCCACCGGTCCGCGACCGGCGCGATGATGAAGGCGGTCAGCGGCGCGGCGGCCACCTCCACCGCCATCGCGAGGCCGAACACCCTTCCCTGCCGCTCGAGCGGGACGACCCTCTGGATCACGGTCTGCTCGGCCGCCTCGATCACGGGGACGAGGCACATGTAGGCGAAGATGCCGACGGCGTAGAGCCACCACAGCTCGCGCACCGTGAACATCGCACCGAGGAACCCCATGGCCATCACCCCCAGCAGCAGGGTGCGCATCGGGTTGGCGCCGAGCCCCACGCGGGCGACCACGATCCCGCCGACGATGAAGCCGGTGGAGGTGACCCCGAGCACGAGACCCCAGACCTCGACCGAGAACATCTCCAGGCCGTAGGGGTCCATCAGCGCCATGAACGCGCCGCCCACGAGGTTGTTGAAGGTCGCGAAGACGATGAGCGCCAGGAGCCCGCTCGAGGCGCGGATCACCGCGATCGACCCGGCCAGGTCGATGCGGCCGTGGCCACCGCTGCCGGCACCGGTGGCCACCGGCTCCTGCGGCATCCGCAGGACGGCCAGGTGGACGAGACCCGCCGCGACCACGACGAGCGCGAGGGCGAGCGTCCACCCCATACCCAGGAACCCGATGGACAGTCCCGACAGCACGCTGGTCGTCATGAAGGCGATGCCCTGCGCGGTGCCGACCAACCCGTTGGCCTTGTCGCGGCGGTCGTCCGGCACGAGGATCGTCACGCAGGTCGACAGCGCGATGTTGCGCATGTGCTCCACGACCGAGCCGATCAGCACCAGCCCGCCGAAGAGCCAGAACCACGGGGAGAGCAGGTCGGTCATCTGCTCCTGGGGCACCGAGGAGTAGACGAGGCCGGCGACCGCGAACAGCACGAGGGTGACGGTCGTCGAGAACCGCATCACCTGCAGCTTGCGGTGGTGGTCGACGATCGATCCGAACAGGATGCTGCTCATCGACACCAGCAGCATGTAGGAGCCGCCGATGAGGCCGGTCGCCAGCACCGACCGGGTCTCCAGGTAGGCCCAGAACGTCAGGGCGAACCACGCGAAGCTCGTGGTCAGGCCGGCGACGGCGGTGTTGACCAGCAGGTGGTGGAACGTGCGGTCCCCGTCGGAGGAGGTGCTCATAGGAGAGTCTGACTCCTCCGGGAGCCCCGACGCATCGGTTTCCCGACGATTCATCTGCCGAGACTGCCCCGGCCGGCGGGCCCGGCTACCCGACGCGCGCGCCCTGCCACAGGTCGATGCCGGAGTCGACGGCGTGCTGGTCGATCGCGGCGAGCTCCTCCTCGTCGAAGGTCACGCGGTCCAGCGCACCCAGGTTCTGCTCCAGCTGCTCGGGGCTGCTCGCGCCGATGAGCACCGAGGACATCCGCTCGTCGCGCAGCGCCCAGGAGAGCGCGAGCTGCGCGAGGGACTGGCCGCGGCGCTGGGCGAGGTCGTTCAGCCCTCGCAGGTGGGTGACCGCCTCCTCGGTGATGAGGCCGGGCGACAGGCTCTTGCCCTGGGTGGCCCGGGACCCCTCCGGTATGCCGTGCAGGTAGCGGTCGGTGAGCATCCCCTGGGCAAGGGGGGAGAAGGCGATGCACCCGGCCCCCACCTCCTCGAGGGTGTCGAGCAGGTGGTCCTGCTCGGTCCAGCGGTTGAGCATCGAGTAGGACGGCTGGTGGATGAGCAGCGGCGTGCCGAGGTCGGCGAGGAGCTGTGCCGCCAGCCGCGTGTCCTCGGCCGAGTAGCTGGAGATGCCGACGTAGAGCGCCTTGCCCGACCGGACGATCGCGTCGAGGGCGCCCATCGTCTCCTCCAGCGGCGTCTCCGGGTCAGGCCGGTGGTGGTAGAAGATGTCGACGTAGTCCAGTCCCAGGCGGCGCAGCGACTGGTCGAGGCTGGCGACGAGGTACTTGCGCGAGCCGCCGACCTGTCCGTACGGACCGGGCCACATGTCCCAGCCGGCCTTGCTGGAGATGACCAGCTCGTCGCGCAGCCCGGCGAAGCTGCGGCGCAGGTGGCGGCCCATGCTCTCCTCGGCCGCGCCGAACGGGGGGCCGTAGTTGTTGGCCAGGTCGAGGTGCGTGATGCCCAGGTCGAAGGCCCGGCGCAGCACCTGCTCCTGGCGCTCGAACGGCACGTCGTCACCGAAGTTGTGCCACAGGCCCAGGCTGATCGCGGGCAGCTGCAGCCCGGACCGGCCGACGCGGCGGTAGGTCATGGAGTCGTAGCGGGTCGGGTCGGGCTGGTACGTCATGCCTCCATCCTCGCGCATGTCCGCCATACCCGAGGGTTGTGCCGTCCCGCCACGGCCTGAGAAGCGCTACGGTCGGCCATGCGCATCGGAGCCGTCCTGCTCACCATGACCGTCGGCCTGGGGGTCTCGGCCTGCATCGCTCCGAGCGGTTTCGAGACCGTGGGGCGCACGGGGGTGACGTCGGTCGACGGTGAGCTGGCGATCGTGTGGGACAGCTGCGGCGAGGACGAGGTCCGCTCCGTCGAGCTGCACCAGGACCGGGAGGGCCTGGCCGACGACGAGGAGAACCCACGCGTCGGCGAGTGGGAGCTGGGGGACCGCGACCGGGAGCAGAAGCTGCTCGTCCTCGCGGCGACGGACGATCCTCCGCAGCTGGACCCCGCCCGGGGCTACGTCGCGCAGGCGGTGCCTGCGGGGACGTCGAGAACCTCCCGGGGGTCCACTTCACCCCTGCCCGGGTGGCGGCGCTGGGTCCGGACGAGGTGCTCGTCGGCGCGGTCGACGGCAGTGTCGTCGGGACGTGGGACGACCTCGCCGACTGCTGAGCCGGCGGCCGGGGGGCCCGCGGCCAGCACGAAGCCCCCGGGCCCTGAGGCTCCGGGGGCTTCCATGTGCATCGCTCGTGCGCGAGGGGGGAGTTGAACCCCCACGCCCTTTCGGGCACACGGACCTGAACCGTGCGCGTCTGCCTATTCCGCCACTCGCGCGAGTGCCGGGCAAGATTAGCACGCACCCGGACCAGCCTCGAAATGCTGCCGGGGACGCACCACCGCGCCCCCTCGCGCCGCGTTGGTCCAGCCCGTGCCCAGAACGGGCAAGTACGATCACACGGGCACACGTGTCCGGCAGACGACAGCACCGAACGAAGGAGAGGCCGTGGGAGTCTTCGACAAGCTCGAGCGCGGGCTCGAGCGCGCGGTCAAGCAACCCTTCGCGCGGGTCTTCAAGGCAGAGGTCCAGCCGGTCGAGATCGCCTCCGCGATGCGCGGCGCGATGGACGACCGGGCCGCCGTGCTGGGCCCGGGCCGCACGATGGTGCCCAACGTCTTCACGATCGAGCTGGCCGAGTCCGACTACGAGCGGCTCTCCTCCTACTCCACCGCCCTCACCGACGAGCTGGTCGCGGCGGCGGAGGACCACGCGGACGCGCAGCGGTATGTCGCGCCCGGCCCGTTCGCGGTCCGCCTCGTCTCCGGCGCCGACCTCGAGACCGGCATCTTCCGGGTCCGGCCGGCGGCCAAGGACGGACGCAGCAGCGCCGGTGCCGCGGGCAGTGCCCGGGAGTACGCCCAGGCCCAGCCACGCACCGACCGCGACCCCGGGGTGCGGCCCGACCCGCGGCCCGACCCGCGGCCCGACGAGGCCCGGGACGCCGCCTACCGGCGGCCCGAGCCGCGCCGACCGGGCGCGCCCGCTTCCGAGCGCGACGTGCGCGAGGAGCCCGGCGAACCGCATACCCGCGCGTTCGCCGCCGAGGCCCCACCTGCACGCGCACGGGGAAACCGAGGCCCGCGCCCGGTCCTGGAGGTCGACGGACGGCCGATGCCGCTGACCGCCGCCGTCACCACGCTGGGGCGCGACGCGGACGTCACCGTCGTGCTGGACGACCCGGGCGTCTCGCGCCGGCACGCCGAGGTGCGGATCACCCACGACGGCCCGCACCTGCAGGTGATCCTGCGCGACCTCGGCTCGACCAACGGCACCTACCTCAACGGGGAGAAGGTGGGTTCGGAGGTCCTGCGCGACGGTGACCGGGTGACGATGGGACGCACTCATCTCACCTTCCGTCTGGAGGGGTAGATGGGTGAGCTGACCCTCAACCTGGTGCGGCTCGGCGTCATCGTGCTGCTCTGGGCCTTCATCTTCTCCGTCGTCGGGACGCTGCGCGGCGACCTCTACGGCACCCGCGTGATGACCCGCAGCGCCGGCCCCGCCCGCAGGCGGGAGTCGCGGGGCGAGCGGAAGCAGCGCAAGCACCAGCCGACCCACCTCGTCGTCACCGAGGGGGGGCTGCGGGGGACCTCCATCCCGCTGCACGAGGGCGGGCTGCTCGTCGGCCGCAACCCCGAGTGCTCGCTGGTCCTCACCGACGACTACGCCTCGGGGCGGCACCTGCGGATCTACCCCGGTGCCGACGCCTGGTACGCCGACGACCTCGGCTCGACCAACGGCACCGTCGTCAACGGCGAGCGCATCGGCACCGGTGCCCGCCTCGACCCGGGTGCCCAGATCCGCATCGGCCAGACCGTCCTCGAGCTGCGTCGCTGACCCATGCCCGTCGCCCTGCGCTACGCCGCCCGCTCCAACGTGGGGCTCGGCAGCAAGTCCCGCAACGAGGACTCGGCCTACGCCGGGCCCGAGCTGCTGGTGCTCTGCGACGGGATGGGCGGGCACGCCGCGGGTGACGTCGCGTCCTCCCTGGTGGTGGGCGAGCTGGTCCACCTCGACGGGGAGTCGCACGGCGCCGACGACCTTCTCGACGTGCTCGAGCAGGCGCTGGAAGAGGCCAACAACCGGCTCGCCGACGTCATGGAGGTCTACCCCGACTCCGACGGGATGGGCACCACCTGCATCGCGATGGTCCGCACCGGGACCAAGCTCGCGGTCGCCAACATCGGGGACTCGCGGGCCTACCTGCTGCGCGGGGGGAGGCTCACGCAGATCACCAAGGACCACTCGTTCGTGCAGAAGCTGCTCGACGAGGGCCGGATCACCAAGGAGGAGTCGCGGCACCACCCGCAGCGCTCCCTCGTCACCCGGGTCTTCACCGGTCGTCCTGAGGACGCACCCGACCTGTCGATGCGCGAGCTGCGTCAGGGCGACCGGATCATGCTGTGCAGCGACGGACTCACCGACTACGTCGCGGAGGAGACGGTCGGCGAGCTGCTGGCGCAGACCGGCCTCACCCCGGGGCAGGTCGCCGACCAGCTGATCCAGATCGCGCTGCGCGGCGCCACCCGGGACAACGTGACGGTGATCGTCGCCGACGCCGTGCACGCCGGCGCCGGCACCACGAAGCCGCAGGTCGTCGGCGCGGCCAGCCAGCGCCGCGGCACCCAGGTCCTCGGACACCTGACCCCGGCCGAGAAGGCCGCTGCGCTGCACCGCGAGGCGCACGGGGTGCCCGCCCTCGGGGCCGGCGAGCCGGTGCTCGCCGAGGAGGGCCCGCGCAGCCCGGTCCTGCGCTGGCTGCGGCGGCTGGCCATCGCCGCCTCCGTGCTCGTCGTCCTCGGTGCCGCGGGGTGGTGGGCGTGGGCGTGGAGCCAGGACCAGTACTACGTCGGCGAGCAGGCCGGCGTGGTCACGATCTTCCGCGGCGTCTCCCAGGACCTCGGCCCGCTGTCGCTGAGCGAGCCCGAGGAGGAGACCGACGTGCGGACCGCCGCGCTGCCCACCTACTACCAGGACCAGGTGCGCCGGACGTTGACGGCCGACGACCGCGCCGGGGCCGACACGATCGTGGCCGAGCTGCGGGCGCTGGCCGAGGCGGGCTGCACCCCGCTCGTCATCCTCCCCGACGGCACGACCACGACCGAGGTGCCCGAAGGAGCGGTCGCGATCACCGTCGACCCCGACAGCCTCACCGCCGTGCCGACGCAGGGCCCCGACACCATCACGACCACCAGCACCGCTACCGTCTTCCCGACGCTCGGCGTGCCGCTCGGGGTCCCGCTGGACGCCGGCGTGGGGCTGGGCGGCACGGGGGCGACTGACGCTGCCACGGGGTCCGCCACGGGCACGGCACGCCCGACCGGTGACGACGCCACCCCCACCGTCCGCGTGGTCTACCCGGAGTCCTGCCCGTGAGCACCGCCGCGAACCCGAGCCCCTCGACGGTCACCAGCCAGCGCCCGCCGCGCGGTCGGGCCGCCGAGCTGCTGCTGACCCTCTTCGCGCTGGCGATCGTGACCCTGGCCTACGCCAACGTCGGGATCGCCACGTCCGGCGCGCTGCCGCCGGACATGTGGTGGCACGTGGGGATCCTGACCGCCCTCGTTCTCGGGCTGCACGTGGTGCTGCGGTGGAGAGCGTCGTATGCCGATCCGCTGCTCCTGCCGCTCGCGACCCTGCTCAACGGGCTGGGTCTGGTGATGATCCACCGCATCGACGTCGGCACCGGGGGCGGTGCGGTCGCCACCCGGCAGCTGTTGTGGACCGGCCTGGCGATCGTCGCGGCCGCCGCGACGCTGGTGGTCGTGCGCGACCACCGCGTGCTGAGGCGCTACACCTTCATCGCGATGGCGCTCGGCTTCGTGCTGCTGCTGCTGCCGATGCTGCCCGTCGTCGGCCAGGAGGTGAACGGCTCCCGCCTGTGGGTGCGGGTCGGCGGGCTGTCGCTTCAGCCGGGCGAGCTAGCCAAGATCGCGCTGACCGTCTTCTTCGCCGGCTACCTCGTCAGCACCCGTGACGCCCTCTCGCTGGTGGGCCGCCGGGTGCTCGGGCTCCAGCTGCCGCGCGCCCGCGACCTGGGCCCGATCCTCGTGGCCTGGGGCCTGTCGGTCATGGTGCTGGTCCTGCAGCGCGACCTCGGCTCCTCGCTCCTCTTCTTCGGGCTCTTCGTCGCGATGCTCTACGTCGCGACCGAGCGGACCAGCTGGATCGTCATCGGGCTGTCCCTCTTCGTCGGCGGAGCGGTGCTCGCCTGGCAGGTCTTCGACCACGTCCAGCGGCGGGTGACGCTGTGGCTCGACCCGTTCGCGCCGGAGCAGTCCGACCAGGTCGCCAAGGGGCTGATGGGGCTGGCGCACGGCGGGATCTTCGGGACCGGTCTGGGCCAGGGGCACCCGTGGATCACCTACTTCGCCAACTCCGACTACATCGTCGCCAGCTTCGGCGAGGAGCTGGGGATGATCGGGCTGTTCGCCCTCCTGACCCTCTACGCCCTCCTCGTCCAGCGCGGGCTGCGCACCGCCATCGGCGCCCGGGAGGGCTTCGGCAAGCTGCTCGCGGCCGGGCTGTCCTTCACGGTCGCCCTGCAGGTCTTCGTCATCGTCGGCGGCATCACCCGCGTCATCCCGCTGACCGGCCTGACGACCCCCTTCCTGTCGGCGGGCGGCTCCTCGCTGCTGGCCAACTGGGTCATCGTCGCGCTGCTGCTGCGGATCAGCGACCACGCCCGCCGGCCGGTCTCCGAGCGTCGCCTGGACCCGACCAAGGACGAGGCGCACCCGCGGGAGGTGACCCGGTGAACACGCCCATCCGTCGACTGGCGCTCGTCGTCCTCGTGCTCTTCACCGCACTGCTGCTGGCCACCACCTGGATCCAGTTCGTCACCGCCGACGACCTGCGCGAGCGGCCAGGCAACCGGCGCACGCTCATCGAGTCCTACGCCCGCGAGCGCGGCGCCATCCTCGTCGACGGCACCGCCGTGGCCCGGTCCGAGGCCGCCGACGGCGACCTGGCGTGGATCCGGATCTACGACCAGGCCACCCGCTACGCCCACGTCACCGGCTACTGGTCCTTCACCTACGGTGCCGGGCTGGGCCTGGAGCGCGCGAGCAACGGGGTGCTCTCCGGCAGCGACGACAGCCTCTTCTACCAGCGGCTCGTCGACGTCGTCACCGGCCGGCCCCCCCAGGGCGCCACGCTGGAGCTGACCATCGACCCGGCCGTCCAGGCCGCGGCGGTGGAGGCGCTGGGCGACCGGCGCGGAGCAGCGGTCGCGCTCGACCCGCGCACCGGCGCGATCCTGGCCATGGTCAGCCGTCCCAGCTTCGACCCCAACGCGCTGTCCAGCCACCAGCTCTCGGCCGTCGACGAGGCCTACGCCGAGCTCAACGCCGACCCTGCCCAGCCGCTCGTCAACCGGGCGATCGCCGGCGACCTCTACCCGCCCGGCTCGACGTACAAGCTCGTGGTCGCTGCGGCCGCCCTGGAGAGCGGCCGCTTCCAGGCGGACTCCGAGCTCGAGGGGGGGCTCACCTACACCCTGCCCGGGACCGAGACGACGCTGCCGAACTTCGGTGGCGCGGCCTGCGACCCGGAGGGCCGCCCGACGCTGGCCCGGTCGGTGCAGGTCTCGTGCAACACCTCCTTCGCCTGGCTGGCCGGCGAGGTCGGCGAGGAGGCGCTCCGTGAGCAGTCCGAGCAGTTCGGCTTCGGCCAGTCGGTCGACGTGCCGATGACGGTCACGCCGTCCACGTACCCCGACGACCCCGACGAGGCCCAGGTCGCCCTCACCGGCATCGGCCAGCACGAGGTCCGGGTGACGCCGCTGCAGGTGGCGATGATCTCGGCAGCCATCGCCAACGACGGGGTGACGATGACGCCATACCTGGTGGACACGGTCCGCAACCGCGACCTGGAGGTCATCGACGCGACCGAGGAGCGCGCCCTCTCGCGAGCCGTCTCCGCGTCCACCGCCAGCGCCCTGACCGAGATGATGGTCTCGGTGGTGGAGGCCGGGTCCGGCGTCAACGCCCGGATCGAGGGTGTTCAGGTCGCGGGCAAGACCGGCACCGCGGAGTATGGCGACACCGGCGGCGCGCACGCATGGTTCACCGGGTTCGCGCCGGCGGACGACCCCCAGATCGCGGTCGCCGTCGTCGTCGAGTCCGCCACCGACAACTGGACCGGGGAGACCGGGGGCCTCGTCGCGGCCCCGGTCGCCCGGGCCATGCTTGAGGCAGGAGTCCAGCCATGACCGACGACCCGACGCAGGGGGTCCCCTCCCCGACCAGCGGTCCCGCAGAACCACGCGTGCTCGGTGGGCGCTACGAGATCGGCGAGCTCGTCGGCCGCGGCGGGATGGCCGACGTCCACGCCGGCCACGACCTCCGCCTCGGCCGGACCGTCGCGATCAAGATCCTGCGCAGCGAGCTGGCGCGCGACTCCTCCTTCCTCGCACGCTTCCGGCGCGAGGCGCAGGCCGCGGCCGGGCTCAACCACCCCTCGATCGTGGGCGTCTTCGACTCCGGCGAGGAGACGACCCTGGAGTACGGCGGGGGCCCGGTCCACGTGCCCTACATCGTCATGGAGTTCGTCGAGGGCAAGACGCTGCGCGAGCTGCTCAACGAGCGCAAGGTCTTCGACCCCGACGAGGCGGCACGGGTGACCGCGTCCGTCCTGTCGGCGCTGGAGTACGCCCACCAGCGTGGGCTCGTGCACCGCGACATCAAGCCCGCCAACGTCATGGTCACCCCCGCCGGCGCGGTCAAGGTCATGGACTTCGGGATCGCCCGCGCCCTGGCCGACACGGCCGCGACGATGACGCAGACGCAGGCGGTCATGGGCACCGCCCGCTACCTCTCCCCGGAGCAGGCCCAGGGCCTCGACGTCGACGGGCGGTCCGACCTCTACTCGGTCGGCTGCCTGCTCTACGAGCTGCTGGCGGGCCGCACGCCCTTCCAGGGCGACCCGGTCGCGCTCGTCTACCAGCACCTGGGTGAGGCGCCCAAGGCGCCGTCCACCCACCTCGCGGTGCTGCCGCAGGCGCTCGACGCGATCACCCTCCACGCGCTGGAGAAGAAGCCTGGCGAGCGCTACCAGACCGCCGGCGACTTCCGCGCCGACCTCAACGCTGCGCGGGCCGACGAGCCCGTGTCCGCGGCGGCGCTGGCCAGCTACAGCGCGGTGCTCGGCGCAGTGGGTGGTGCGGGCGCAGCGGCGATCGCTCGCGCGGAGCGGGCGGGTGCGGAGACGCAGGCCGTCCCGCGGGGCGAGGGGTATGGAGAGGGCAGCGGGGTGCGCGAGCCCGGACCCGTGCCGGGGTTCGACAGGACCGGACCGGTGCACCCGGGCGAGCCGACGGACGACGAGCGGTGGGAGCGCACGGACGAGATGCCGGTGCGCGAGCGGCGGCACCGCGGGGCGGCCCTCCTCCTCGGCGTGCTCGCCCTGCTCGCGGTGGCCGGCGTGGCCTGGGTGCTCTTCCAGGTCCTGGGCCCCGGCGCGGACGACGACCCGGTGATGGTCGCCGTCCCCAGCACCGTCGGGCAGACGGAGGCGCGGGCCCGGACCGAGCTGATCGCCCTGGGCTTCGTCGTGCCGGATGCGACCCCTCGCAGCAGCGACGCCCCCGAGGGCGAGGTCATCGAGCAGGACCCGCCGGGCGGCACCCTCGAGGAGGGCTCCACGGTGGAGCTGTTCGTCTCCTCCGGACCCGAGGCCATCCCCGTTCCCGACGTGAGCGGCATGGAGGAGCAGGCCGCCCGCGACCGGCTGGTGCGGGACGGCTTCACGAACGTCCGGGCAGAGGCGGAGGAGGTCGACGACCCCCTCGTGGAGAAGGGGCTGGTGATCTCGACGGACCCGGCCGCCGACGACGAGGTCGAGCCGGACCGCGAGATCGTCCTGTCGGTCTCCAGCGGCCAGGTCGAGGTGCCCGAGCTGACCGGCAGGAACCAGAACGACGCGGTCGTCCTGCTCAACGAGGTGCGGCTCACCTGGATCATCACCCCCCAGCGGACGGCTGCGGCCGACCCCGGAACCGTGCTCGAGCAGTCGGTCGAGGCCGGTGACAAGGTCGACCAGGGCACCGAGATCGAGCTGCTCGTGGCCACGGAGCCGGTGCAGACCGAGACCCAGACCCAGACCCAGGTCCTGGAGACGACGGTGACGGTCGAGCCGCCGGCACCGGTGCAGCCGACCACACCGGTCGAGCCCACCACACCGGTCGAGCCCACCACACCGGTCGAGCCCACGACGCCCGACCCGGCGCCGACCACCGCGACCCCGACGGACCCGCCGGACGAGGGATGACCGGCCGTGCAGCCCCGTCGGGCCACGTCGGTCACGGTCAGTCTCCGACGCTGGGCTCCTCCTGGGGCGTCGACGGCTCGACCACCCGCGCGGCCTGAGGCCGGATGCTGCCCGCGTAGGCCGGCATGTCGACCTCGTCCAGGTCCTGCACGACATACCCCAGCCCGATCGCGTCGGCCCACTGGCGGTAGGTGGTGACGACCGGGTCGCGTTCCAGGGCGGCGTGCAGGGCGTCGCGGTCACCGATGGCGGTGACGGTGAAGGGCGGGGAGTAGACGCGTCCCTGGAGGTAGAGGGTGTTGCCCACGCACTGGACGGAGCTGGTGGACACGAGCCGCTGGTCCATCACCGTGATGGCCTCGGCCCCACCCGCCCAGAGCGCGTTGATGACGCCCTGCAGGTCCTGCTGGTGCACGACCACGTCATCCACGGAGTAGCCGTCGGGAAGGGTGTCGAGGGTGTAGCCGGCGTCGTCGAGGGTCACGCTCACGGCGGGCCCGCTGACCGCGGCCAGCCCGACGGCGGGGGCCAGGGCGTCGGCGCTGCTCGACAGGGCCCGCCGCTGCTGGGTCTCCACGCCCTGCTGCAGCTCCTCCACCTCCGCCTGCAGCTCCTCGGCGTCCTCGCTGAGCTGCCTGACCTGCTGGTCGCGCGTGGTGATGAGGGTGACCAGGTCGCTCGCGCCCGAGGCGGGGGTGCGCTCGCGGGCCAGCGAGGCGCTGGTGCCGAAGAGGACCCCGGCCAGGAGACAGATGACCGTGACACCCGCGGTGCGGGCGCGCCGGTGGGTCGGCCGAGGCGCAGCGGTGGGCTGCGCGACCGCTGGGTCCTCGGGCGTGGTGGTCATCACCGCTAGCCTAGCCACGTATCCTGGCCGCACCGACCTGCGAAGGAGACCGTCGTGCCCGAGTCCCGTGGCCGTGAGGGCGCGAAGCAGCGCGCCCAGCGAGCCAGCCAGCTGACCCCGCAGACCCAGAAGCTGCCCTCCAACCCGTCGTGGTTCGTGCCCGTGATGAGCGGGCTGATGATCCTCGGCGTGCTGTGGGTGTCGATCTTCTACATCACCTCCGGCGACTGGCCCATCGAACCCATCGGCTACTGGAACCTCGCCATCGGCATGGGCCTGATCATGAGCGGTTTCGTCATGGCGACCCGCTGGCGCTGACCGTCCCCGGTCCTCCTGAGTTATCCACAGGATGTCCCCAGCTGGGGACAAATGACACCGATGTCATTCGTTTCTGTGGACAACTCATCCCAGGACGGCGAAGGCCTGGGGCCCGAGGACCTGCAGGATCCGCAGCACGGACACGCTCACCAGCAGGACGGCGACGCCCGCGAGCGCCGGCCAGATGAGCGCGCGGCGCCGCACCGCCTCCCGCGAGCGGCCGGGGGCCGAGGTCAGCCACAGCAGGCCACCGATCGCCGCACCCGTGAGTGCGCCGCCGACGTGGGCCTCCCACGCGATCCCGCCCACGAAGAAGGGCAGCGCCAGGTTGATGCCGATCATCACGAGCAGGCTGGTGGGCACCTGACCCGTCCGCAGGATGAGCACGACATACATCAGCAGGAGCCCGAAGATGGCGCCGGAGGCACCCACCACCTGGGTGAACCAGCCGGGGTCGGGGGCGGAGAGCAGCAGCACGCCGAGGGATCCGCCGACGGCGCACAGCAGATAGCTGACCAGGAACTTCGCAGGCCCCAGGGTGCGCTCGAGGATGGGGCCGAACGCGAAGAGGATGTACATGTTGAACATGATGTGCAGCAGGCTCGTGGGGGAGTGCACGAACGCCGTCGTCACGAAGCGCCACGGCTCGAGGCCCGCCAGCACCCCGACGAAGGACAGGTCGCGGGTCAGGCCCGGGACCGTGCGCTGGCCGAGGTAGACGAGCACGCACAGCCCGATCAGGCCGTAGGTGACGTAGGGCGTGCTCGCGGCGGTGGCGGGGGCGCCGAAGCGCGTGCGCGGGGTCGGGACGTCCTTGGCCCCCTCCTTGACGCAGTCGACGCACTGGATGCCGACCGCCGCCGGCCGTTGGCAGTCAGGGCAGGTCGGGCGTCCGCAGCGCTGGCAGCTGACGTAGGAGACACGGTCGGGGTGCCGGGGGCAGACCGGTGCCGGAGGTTGCGCCGCCGGGGCTCCCGGGGTGTCCGGGGGCCCCGGCGGTGGGGGGGTGCTCATGCGCGGTGGGTGGTCAGCTGGCGACGCTGACGCGCTCGATGACGACGGGGTCGACCGGCTTGTCGTTCGCACCGGTCTTCACCGCGGCGATGGCGTCGACGACGTCGCGGGAGCTCTGGTCGGCGACCTCGCCGAAGATCGTGTGCTTGCCCTGCAGCCAGGTGGTCGAGTCGACGGTGATGAAGAACTGCGAGCCGTTGGTGCCCTTGCCCATCCGCTTGCCGGCGTTGGCCATGGCGAGCATGTAGGGCTGGGTGAAGTTGTGGTCGGGGCTGATCTCGTCGTCAAAGGTGAAGCCGGGCCCGCCCATGCCCTCGCCGAGCGGGCAGCCGCCCTGGATCATGAACCCGGGGATGATCCGGTGGAAGGTGAGGCCGTCGTAAAAGGGGGCGGGGTTGGTGCGCCCGGCCTCGTCCTTGTACTCCTTCTGACCCGTGGCGAGCCCGACGAAGTTCGCCACCGTCTTGGGTGCGGCGTTCTCGAAGAGGACGACGTTGATGTCGCCGTGGTTCGTGTGCAGCGTGACGTTCATGGGCCCCAGTCTCGCACGGAGGCCCGTCCGCACCCGCCCCCCGGCACGGCATACCCCCCCGCGGTGGTGGCACGGGAGCGTAGGGGGCAGGATGGAGAGGAGACAACCCAAGGAGGGACAGCTGTGTTCTTCAAGACAGATGCCGACCGCGCGGCCGCCGAGGCCGCCAAGGCTCGCCAGGATGCCGCCGAAGCCGGCTCCACCGCCGCCATCGGCGCCCGGAACCTGGGGGCGGCCGTCGTGGCCACCCTCGCCGAGGTGACCGCGCCGGCGGACGACCGCAAGGGCAAGAAGCACGCCCAGAAGGCGCGCGCCAAGGCGATCAAGGCTGCGCAGAAGGACCGTGCGGACGCGAGCAAGGCCGCCACGAAGGCCGCGAAGCACGGACGCAAGGCCGCCCACCTCGGACGTTCCGCGGCCGACCACCGCGCCGAGGAGGCCGGCAGCCTGCTGGCCGGTCTCGCGGAGGCGGCCAAGGAACAGGCCGGCTCGACGGCCGGCAAGACCGCCGCCGCGGCGGCAGGTGCCGCTGGCACCGCCAAGGTCGCGGCCTCGCACCTCGCCGACAACGCTCGCGAGCAGGCCGTCCACGCCCGCGAGTCGCTCGTCGAGCGCTCCGGCCCGCTGGGCGACTCCGCCAAGGAGCTCGGCTCCACGGCCAAGGAGAAGGCCGGGCTGGGTGCCGCCCTGGTCGCGGCGCTGGCTGCCAGTGCCCGTGAGCGGGCCGAGAAGACCCGCACGAAGGCCGTCGCCGGTGTCGACCACGGCATCGACGCCGCCGTGCCGCGTGCCCAGGAGGGCGTCGCGGGTGTCGCGCCCAGGGTCGACCACCTGCGCGACGTCATCAACGAGGAGCTGCTGCCCAAGATCCAGGCGATGCTCGGTGACCTCCAGGTCGGCAAGGACCGCCTGCTGGCGCAGGACGAGGGCGTCGTCGCTGCCGTCACCGGTGCTCCCAAGGCTCACCAGAAGCGCAAGGGCGGCACCCTCATCGCCCTCGGCCTGCTCGCCGCGGTCGGTGCCGGTGTCGCGTGGTGGCTGTCGCAGAAGCAGAAGGCTCCCGCGACCGACCCGTGGGCCAGCCAGGTCGGCGACGACCCCTGGGCCAGCCGGACCCCGACGTCCGCGGACCCGCTGGACGCGGCCCCGGTCGTCCCGGTGGCAGGCGTGGCGGGCGTCGCCCCCCTCGCTGACGTCGCGCCGGTGGCCGACGCCGAGCCGCTCGGTCGTCACTCCACGGGCGTGGACCCGGTGGCCGACGTCGAGCCGGAGGCGGTCGCCCCGGTCGCCAAGCACACCTCGGACGCCGACCGGCCCCTCGGGTCCATCGACACCTCCGAGGCGGGTTCGCTCCCGCGCATGCTGGAGTCGGAGCAGATCGACGCGCTCGCGACCGACGAGCCGACGCCCGTCGAGGAGCAGACCGCCGGCGAGAGCCCGACCGAGGAGATCGAGGCGGCCCGCCACCACGCCGACGAGGCCGGCACGGACGGACCTCGCCTCTGAGGTGACCCGAGCAGCACGACCGACGGGCGTCCCCCTGGGGGCGCCCGTCGGTCCGTCCGGTGCGTCACGCCCACGCGAACGGTGGCGGGAGAGTCACACCCGCACCTTGCGACACACCGGGCGGGAGCAGGGGCGGGGGTGGGGTGCGCCCCTACGCTGAGGGCGACGCCACAGGCCAAAGGAGGGGTGCATGTCGGTCATGCCCTCGCAGGACCCGGGAACGGGTGAGTTCTGGGAGCCCGGCGACACCCCGGCGGAGCACCACGGCACGAGCACCGCGCTGCTGGCCCCCCCGCAGACCGCGGAGCACCCGGGCCCGGCGCTCGACCCCGACGCGCACGCCCGCACCTCCGCACCGCACCCCCGTGGCACCACGCGCCGTCGGCGTGGCGGACGAGGGCCGGACGGCGTCTCGCCCCGCCCCGGGCAGATCCCCGGCCTCGACGGCCTGCGGGCCATCGCGATCATCGCCGTCCTGCTCTACCACTTCCTGCCCTCGACGCTGCCCGGCGGCTACCTCGGCGTCGACGTGTTCTTCGTGGTGTCCGGCTTCCTCATCACCACTCTGCTCCTGCGCGAGATCGACGCCACGGGTCGGATCGACCTGCCGAACTTCTGGCGACGCCGGGCCCGGAGGCTGCTTCCCGCCCTCGTGGCGGTCGTGCTCGTCAGCGTCACCGCCGCCCGTCTCGTGGGTGGAGACCTGCTCGTCGGCATCGGCCGTCAGATGCTGGGCGCACTGACGTTCAGCACCAACTGGCTCGAGATCGCGGCCGGCGCCAGCTACTTCCACAGCACCTCGCCGATCCTGTTCATCAACTTCTGGTCGCTGGCGGTGGAGGAGCAGTTCTACCTCCTGTGGCCGCTGACCCTCGTCGTCGTGCTCGCCGTCGCGCGCACCGCCCGGCAGCGGATCGTCGGCGTGGCCTCGATCGGGCTGGTGTCCTCGGTCGCGATGGCGCTCCTCTACACCCCGGGGGCCGACGCCACGCGCGTCTACTACGGCACCGACACCCACCTGATGGGGCTCATGGCCGGGGCCGCGCTCGCCGTCGCCTGGGCCGACCCACGCCACCGTGCGGGGCTGCGGGCCCAGGTATGGCGTCGCTGGCGCTGGGCGGCCGTGCTCGGCGCGCTCGCCGTGCTGGGGGTGCAGATGCGGTGGATGAGCGACACCTCGGCGGTCACCTTCCGGGGCGGGATCCTGCTGGCGTCGCTGGCGACCGTCGTCCTCGTCGCCGCACTCCTGGAGTCCCGCAGCCCGTGGCGCACCCTGATGGACCTCGCGCCGCTGCGGTGGGTCGGTGAGCGGTCCTACGGCATCTACCTGTGGCACTGGCCGGTCCTCATCCTCGTGGGGGCGTTGTTCCCCTATGCCGTGGGCACCACCCGCGGCTGGGTCGTCCTCGGCAGCGCCCTGGTGCTGACCCTCGTCCTTTCCGAGCTGTCGCTGCGGCTGCTCGAGCAGCCGGTGCGTCGCCGTGGTCTGCGCCGCTCGGTCCGCGACCTGGGCGCCTGGCTGGCCACGCCGTGGCAGGACCGCCGCACCCCGCGCATCGTCGCCGGCGTCGTCGTCCTGCTCCTGGTCCTCGCGGGCGTCGCGCTGGCGACCGCACCGGAGAAGTCGTCGACCCAGCAGCAGATCGAGGCCGCGCAGGCGCGGCTTGACGGGACCGGGGAGAACTCGGGGTCCGAGCCCGGCGTGGTCGCCGACGGGGGTGCGGGTCCCACCGTCGGCGCGCTGCTCGGGATGCTCGAGGCAGGCGAGCCGCAGGCCGAAGCCGCCGCGGCCGAGGCGCCCGCCACGGAGCCCGAGGAGACCGCCGAGGCAGCGGAGCCGGACGTCGAGGAGCAGGAGACCGAGGAGACGGGCGCCGAGCCGGCCGGCGACGCCACCGAGGTCAACGGCACGACCTTCTCCCCCGACGCGGACGGCCTCCTCGTCCCAGCCGGGGGGCAGCTCACCGCCGTCGGGGACTCGCTCGTCGTGACGAGCGCGGACGGGCTGACCTATCGCTTCCCCGACATCAACTACGTCGCCAAGTCCAACCGGCAGTGGGGCGACGCGGCGCCGATCGTGGCCGCAGCGATCACCGAGGGTGCGGTCCGGGCGAACGTCGTTCTCCACCTGGGCACGAACGCGGGCGTCGACGAGAAGGCGCTGCGCGCGACCCTCGACGCGCTGGGCCCGGAGCGCAACGTCGTCGTCATGGACCTCTACGTGCGCGCCTCGTTCACCGAGTCGTCCAACCGCACGATCGAGGAGGTCGTGGCCGACTACCCGAACGCCGTCGTGGGCGACTGGAACGCCACCATCAGCACCCAGCCGGAGGTGCTCCAGGCCGACGGCGTGCACCCCGACCTGGACGGCATGCACGTCTACGCCGACGTCGTCGCGCGCGCCTTCGACACCCTGGCCGAGCGCCGCTGACCTGTGGCAGGCTCGACCTCGTGAACATCGTCTTCGTCGAGCCTCACTTCCCCCGCAACCAGCGCGAGTTCACGCGGGCGCTGGCGCAGCAGGGGGCCCACGTGATCGGCATCGGGGAGACCCCCTGGGACTACCTCGACGACGAGCTCAAGGGCTGGATGGTGCACTACGAGCAGGTCGGGTCTGTGACCGACCTGCACCAGATGACCGACGCGGTCCGCCGCGTCCAGGGGATGGTGTGGGTCGACCGTCTCGAGTCGACGATCGAGTCCCACCAGATGGTCGCCGCGCAGGTGCGCGAGGCGTGCGGCATACCCGGCACCTCGGTGCGCACCACCTGGCTGTGCCGGGACAAGCCGTCGATGAAGGAGGCCCTGCGCGCAGCCGGGGTGCGCACCGCGACCACGATCGGCGCGGACAACGCCGAGCAGGTGTGGGAGTTCGCGCGGCAGGTCGGCTACCCGCTGGTGCTCAAGCCGCGCGACTCCGCCGGCGCAGCCGGCACCTCCCGCGTGGACGACGACACCGGGATGGCCGCCGCCCTGGAGGCGATGGGCGGCTACGGGTCGATCGCCGTCGAGGAGTTCATCGAGGGGCACGAGGGGTTCTACGACACCATCGCGGTGGAGGGGCAGACCGCGCTCGACTTCGCCTCGCACTACTTCCCCGGCGTGCTCGAGGCGATGCGCACCCGCTGGATCTCCCCGCAGTTCGTGGCCACGAACCGGATCGACTCCGGCGGGCTCTACGACGAGATCCGCGAGATGGGCGCTGTGGTCAACGCCGCCCTCGGGATCGGCACCTCGGCCACCCACATGGAGTGGTTCCACGGCCCCCGGGGCCTGGTGTTCAGCGAGATCGGCTGCCGTCCGCCCGGGGTGGGGTGCTGGGACCTCTACTGCGCGGCCAACGACATGGACGTGTACGCCGCGTGGGCCGAGGCGATCGTGCACGGTCGGGTCAGCCAGCACCCCAGCCGCAGCCACGCCGCCGGCATCATCGCGCTGCGGCCCGACCGCGACGGTCAGGTGACCGGCTACAGCGGGCTGGAGGACATCGAGAACCGCTACGGCCGGTGGATCATCGACGCCCACATCCCCGGTCCGGGCACCCCCACGCAGCCGGTCGAGGCCGGCTTCATGGCGAACGCGTGGATCCGGATGAAGCACCCCGACTACGACCACCTCCGGGGGATGCTCGACGAGGTCGGCAGGACCGTGCACCTCCATGCCGGGTGACCTCCTGGCCGACCCCCGCATCACGCTGCTCGGACCGCAGCGGCAGCCGCGGCTCGGCACGGTCGTCCAGCAGCTGGGGCTGACCGGGTCCCGGTTCGCGACGATCACCGCCGGCTGGCGGGACCGCGAGTCCGACGACGGTCTCCTGCACGAGCAGCTCGGCGGCAACGCCGTCAACCTGCACCTGTGGCGCCGCATGCAGCAGGTGTGGGAGGCCGACCCGGAGCTGGAGCAGGCCGACCGCCGCCGCCGCCAGTCCCTGACCGAGATGCAGACGCTCTACCTCATCGGCCTCGAGCAGGCGGCCGTGGCCATCAACCGGATCCTCGAGCACACACCGCTCGACCCCGGCATCGTCGCGCTCGCGCTGCAGGACGTGCTGCAGGTGATGCGGGACATGGACGAGCGCCACCTGCAGCGTGTGGGCGAGCTGCACCACGACTTCTACCTGCGCCAGAACCCGGAGCACCGGGACGCGGTCGTCGAGGCCCGCTTCCTCGTCGGCCGGGAGATCGCCGGGTGCGACGCGATCGTCATCCCCGGCGGGCATGTCGGGGTCCTGCTCGGCGCCCTGCACCTGTTCAACCTCGGGCCCGCCCTGTCCTCGCCCTCGGAGGACGAGGACGGCACCCCGGACCTCTTCCGGCCGGTCATCGCCTGGGGGGCCGGCGCGATGGCGCTGACCGAGCGGGTGCTCCTCTTCTACGACAACGCCGTCGCCAGACCGGGCGTCTCCGAGATGCTCATGGACGGCCTCGCACTGACGCGCGACGTCGTCGCGCTGCCGTCGCCGAAGGACCGGCTGGACATCAAGAACCTCGAGCGCATGCGGGTGCTGGCCGCGCGCACCGCCCCCGCCCACGCGCTCCTGCTCGACGAGGGGGTCCGGGTGACGCTGACCGCCGACGGACGGCTGCCCGCCGGGTCGCGGGTCGTGGGTGCCGACGGTCAGGCGACCGACCTCGTCCTGGAGGGGGAGGCATGACCCTGCCCACGCCCTACCCCGTCGCGCGGCACCGCGGGAAGCTGGCGGTCAACGTCCTGCGCTCCCGCGGGCAGATCACCCCCGAGGACGTCGACCACTTCCTCGCCGAGCACGACGTGCCGATCGTCGAGGGGTCGAAGTGCACCTTCCTCTACCGCGGAGAGGTCGACGCGGTCGCGGTGCGGCACCGGATCGTCAACCAGCCGCAGCACGTGCCGATGAAGCGGATCGAGGGCACAGACCTCTGGTACTGCACGATCGAGCTTCCTGCGCACTCGCGCGTGGAGTACTCCCTCGAGTCGCGGGTGGGGCACGCGGTCGAGTCCTTCAACGACCCGCTCAACCCCCAGGTCGCCCACTCCCCCGTGGGGTCCTCCAGCGTGCTGCACTCCGCCGGCTACGCGACGCCCGAGTGGGTGCTCCCGCAGCCGGACGCGCGGCCCGGCGAGCTTCTCGACTACGACCTGCACTCGCGGGCCCTGCGCCGGACCACCCACAACCGGATCTACCTGCCCGCACGCTTCCGCGGCTCCAGCCACTACCCGCTCCTCGTGGTGCACGACGGCGACGACTACCTGAACTACTCCTCGATGAAGACGGTGCTGGACAACATCGTCCACGACCTCGACATGGCCGAGACGATCGTCGTCTTCTCCAACCCGGGCGACCGCCTCAAGGAGTACCCCAACTTCGCGGCGCACGCGCGCCACCTGACGCACGAGCTGCTCCCCGCGATCGAGGCCGAGCTTCCGGTCGTCCCGCGGCCCGAGGCGCGCTGCCTGATGGGGGCCAGCTTCGGCGGGGTGGCGTCGCTGTCCACGGCGTTCCGCAACCCCGGGGTGTGGGGCAACCTGTTCCTGCAGTCGGGCTCTTTCGTCTTCACCGACATCGGCAGCGACCACGGCGGCGGGCCCGCCTTCGACCCGGTCGTGAGGTTCATGAACCGCTACCGTGAGCGACCTGTGCGGGTGACCGACCGGATGATGATCACCTGCGGTGTCTACGAGCCGCTCATCGTCCCCAACCGCTCGATGGTGCCGGTGTTCGAGTCCACCGGGACGCAGGTGCGGTATGTCGAGTCCCGGGACGGGCACTCGTGGGAGAACTGGCGCGACCGGCTCCGCGACGGCCTGTCCTGGATCTTCCCCGGACCGCAGAAGCTCGTCTACGAATAATGCAAGACACCCGAATATCACGCTAGGAGGCCGGAATGGCCACGTCATACCTGCTCGTCGACGGTGAGAACATCGACGCCACGCTGGGCAACTCAATCCTCGGGCGCCGCCCGCAACCGGAGGAACGGCCCCGCTGGGACCGGCTCCTCGCGTTCACCGAGGACGTCTGGAAGCAGCCCGCCAAGGGCCTGTTCTTCCTCAACGCCAGCTCTGGCCTGCCGATGTCGTTCGTCCAGGCGCTGCGCGCGCTGGGCTACACGGCGGTCCCGCTGTCGGGGACGGCGGAGGAGAAGGTCGTCGACATCGCCATCCAGCGCACCCTGGACGCGCTCGCCGACCGCGACGACGACGTCATGCTCGTCAGCCACGACGGCGACTTCCTGGAGTCGGTGGAGCCGCTGCTCGGTGGTGACCGGCGGGTCGGACTGATCGCGTTCGAGGAGTTCCGCAACAGCGGCTTCACGGGGCTGCTGTCCCGCGGGATGGAGTTCTTCGACCTCGAGCGCGACACCAGGGCGTTCAACGCACCCCTGCCGCGCCTGCGGATCATCCCGATCGAGGAGTTCGACCCGCTGCAGTTCCTCTGAGGATCGTGACCCGGCTGTGCTTCCCTCGAGGCTGCCCCCGTGGCACGCTGGGGGACCAGCAGTGACCTGCGTCGCACGAGGGTGGCTGAGGAGGTCGCGGTGCCGGAGCGGGACGGAGTGCCGGTGGAGGTCGCCCCCATCACCAGGGGCGGGTCGTTGGCGGGCTTTCTCATCTCCAACAGATGGCCGGACGACACCCTGGAGTGGGCCACCTTCCTGCTGCTCGCCGTGCAGACGGCTGCGGTGCCTGGCCTGCTCGGCCGGAGCACGGTCTTCCGGGTGATCGAGGGCCCGCCCGAGGGTGCGGAGCGGGCCGTCGGGCTGGTGCTCGCGGAGGTGATGATCGGCGACGAGGAGCAGATGACCCCGGGCCGGTATGCCGAGCACCCGCCGCCGGGTCTCGCGGTGCTCCACCCTCCCGGCTCGACGCTCGCGTCGGTGCCGGAGTACCGCACCGCATCCGGTTGCATCCTCCTGCCCGGCCTGCCCGACCTGGGGCTGGACCACCGGGCGGCGTGGGTCGAGGCCGACGCGGAGGGGCATGTGACCCGGATGGCGAGCAGGGGCAACGTCGACCCCGGGTGCGACGCGGACACGGCGGCGCTGGCGCTGCTGCTGGCGGGGTGAGCCTTCCTCTGCTGCTGGTCACGAGGCGGACGCAGGTCCTGAGGGCGATGAGCGGTCCTCAGCCGGAACCGTCCGGCCCCCCGTGCCCAGGCGCACGCCATACCACCCGCTGCGGGAACGGGATCTCGATCCCGGCCTGGTCGAGGTCGCGCTTCACCGCCATCGCGGCGGCGCTGCGGGCGGTGAGGGTGGAGGCCATGTCCGAGGGGTGCCAGAACAGCACCTCGAAGGTGATGGAGCTGTCGGCGAACTCCTTGACCCAGGCCTTGGGGGTCGGGGTGTTCTGCAGCTCGGCGATGCCGGTAAGCGACTCCGTCAGCACGCGCTGCGCTCGAGCGAGGTCGGTGTCGTAGGCCACCCCGACCACCAGGGTGGTGCGCCGCAGAGGCGTCCGGGTGTGGTTGACGATCGGATTGCGCAGCACCTCGGCGTTGGGCAGGACCACGTCCAGCCCGTCGTAGGTGCGCAGCCGCGTGGCACGCAGGTCGATGTCGAGGACGGTGCCCTCGTAGTCGAGGCTGGTGATCTGGTCGCCGACCTTGAAGGGCCGACGTGCCTGGATGAGCAGGCCTGCGAGAAAGTTCTGCAGCAGGTCCTGGGCGGCGAAGGCCACCGCGATGCCGCCGACGCCCATCGCCCCGAGGAGTGGTCCCACCTCCAGGCCGCTGGTGCGCAGTGCCCACAGACTGCCGAGGACGAAGACCGCGACACTGACGAGGCGCCCGACCTGACGACCGGTGTGCCGTTGACCGTCGGCCCCGTCGATGCCACGCGTCAGAGCACGGTGGATCACCAGGCTGAGGAGGAGCGTCAGCGCGAGGACGAGGGCGCCGGACCAGCCGGGGCCGAGGTCGGCCATGAGGCGGTTCACGTCGGGCATGGGAGTGAATGTCTCACACGGGTCACGGCGGGGGGAGTCGGACCCGCATCCCCGGTCTGACGGTCCACGACGCGCCGCGACGGTTCGTGAGCGGACGGTGGCTGACAGCCCGGCGTGCTGGGCGCGATCCGTCAGTGGCCCTCGCCGAGCTTGCCGGAGAGGAGGCGGTGGCGGTCGAGGGAGGCCTGGTTGAGTCCGACGATGTCGACGCTCTTGCCGAGCCGCTGGTACTTGGTCTCGATGGCGTCGAGCGCGGCCACCGTGGACGCGTCCCAGATGTGGCTCTCCGACATGTCGATGACGACCCGGTGGGGGTCGCCGGCGTAGTCGAACTGGTAGACGAGGTCGTTGCTGGTGGCGAAGAAGAGCTCGCCGGCGACCTTGTAGACCCGCACGTCGACGGTGCCGTCGCCGTCCTCGTCGGTCTCCATGACCTTCTCGACGGAGGCGAAGTGGGCGACGCGACGGGCGAAGACGATCATCGCGGCGTTGACCCCGACGATGACGCCGTAGGCGAGGTTGTGGGTCGCGACGGTGACTCCGACGGTGAGCAGCATGACCACGGTCTCGCTGCCGGGCATGCGGCGCAGGGTCGAGGGGGCGACGCTGTGCCAGTCCATGGTGGCGACCGAGACCATGATCATCACCGCGACGAGCGCGGCCATCGGGATCATGCCGACCGCGGGTCCGGCACCCACGACGAGCGCGAGCAGGAAGACGCCGGCGAGGAACGTGGAGATGCGGGTGCGGGCGCCGGAGACCTTGACGTTGATCATGGTCTGGCCGATCATCGCGCAGCCGCCCATGCCGCCGAAGAACCCGGAGGTCAGGTTGGCCACGCCCAGGCCCCAGCCCTCGCGGGTCTTGTTCGAGTGGGTGTCGGTGATGCCGTCGACCAGCTTGGCGGTCATCAGCGACTCGAGGAGCCCGACGAGCGCCATCGCCAGGGCGTAGGGGGCGATGATCTGCAGGGTCTCCAGCGTCAGGGGCACGTCGGGGAGGAAGAGCTGGGGGAGCGAGTCGGGCAGCTCGCCCTGGTCGGACACGTCGGGCAGCTCCCAGCCGGCGGCCCAGGCCAGGGTCGTGATGACCACGATGGCCACCAGGGGGGCGGGCACGACCGTGGTCAGCCGGGGCAGGCCGAACATGATGAGGACACCGAGGGCGACCATGGGGTAGACGAGCCACGGCACGTCGACGAGGTAGGGGATCTGCGCAGTGAAGATGAGGATGGCCAGGGCGTTGACGAAGCCGACCATCACCATCCTCGGGATGAACCGCATGAGCCTGGCCACGCCGATCACGGCCAGGACGATCTGCAGGACCCCGGCGAGAAGGACGGTGGCGATGAAGTAGTCGAGCCCGTACTCCCGCGCGACCGGGGCGATGACGAGGGCGATCGCGCCCGTGGCTGCGGTGATCATGGCCGGACGTCCACCGACGAAGGCCATCGTCACCGCCATGACGAAGCTGGAGAACAGTCCCACGCGGGGATCGACGCCGGCGATGATCGAGAACGAGATCGCCTCGGGGATCAGGGCGAGGGCGACGACGAGGCCCGCGAGGACCTCGGTCTTCAGCCGGCGGGGGTTGCGGAACGCTGCGCGGGTGGAGGTCTCGCGCTCCCCGGCCTCGGGCACGATCGGGAAAGGATCGTCGGGTGGCAGGGTGGTGGTGCTCGCCTCGGACATGGGGGCTCCTCGTCGGGGTGCAGGTGCGAAAGCTGGGTCGGCGACGTGCCGGACGGTGCGCAGACACAAGAGGCAGCGATGAGAGCCACGTCATCGCTGCACGCGACAACTTTACCGCAACGTTAGAGTAGGGAGGGTGTCGACGTCCATGAGTGCCTTCTGCCCGTCCTGCGGGACGAGTGACCGGGTGACCGGTCACTCGGAGGCGGGCTCCCAGGGGATCCGGCTGACGTGCGGACGCTGCGGAGCCTCGTGGGAGCGCGGTGAGGGCGGTGAGCGACGGTGCGCCTCCTGCGGCGGCCGGGAGCTGACGAACCGTGCGCAGACGATGCGCCGCCACTCCCGGGGCACCCAGCTGTCCATCGTCGGGTGGCGGGACGTGGTCCTGTGCGTGCGGTGCGACGCCGGGGTGCTGGAGTCGGTCGGCACCGGGCAGAGGCCGATCCCGGAGGAGTACGTCTCGTCCGCGCTCGTCGACTCGCACGCCCCCGCGCCACCACGACCCGCCGTGCCGAGAGGCCAGCGGACAGCGGCTCCCCGACCACCCTCAACACAACCTGCACCGCCTCCGCCGGCACCCCGGCCACCGAGCACCGTCCGTCAGGCCCTGCAGGAGCCGCAGACCGCACTCGCGTCGGCCGGGACGACCCTGGACCCGACCACCGTGCTGCTCCTGGGCACCGGCAGGGCAAGCACAGCCGCACGACATACCCTGACCGCCCTGGCCGAGCACTGGCTCGCGCAGGGGTGGACCACCACAGACCTGGCCGCGCGCCTGCGGCCGCAGGAGGATGCATGACCCACGACGTGACCGCCGAGGTCGCCCGTCGCCGCACGTTCGCGGTGATCTCCCACCCCGACGCCGGCAAGTCGACCCTCACCGAGGCGCTGGCGCTGCACGCGCGCGCCATCGCCCAGGCGGGGGCCGTCCACGGCAAGGGTCAGCGGCGCGGGGTCGTGTCCGACTGGCTGGACATGGAGCAGGCCCGCGGCATCTCGATCACCTCCGCCGCGCTGCAGTTCACCGTCGACGACGTCGTCCTCAACCTCCTGGACACGCCGGGTCACGCCGACTTCTCCGAGGACACCTACCGGGTGCTCTCGGCGGTCGACTGCGCCGTGATGCTGCTGGACGCGGCCAAGGGCCTGGAGCCGCAGACCCTCAAGCTGTTCGAGGCCTGCCGGGCCCGCCGCACCCCCGTCATCACCGTGATCAACAAGTGGGACCGGCCGGGCCAGGAGCCGCTGGAGCTCCTGGACGAGATCGAGTCGCGTCTGGGGATCGTGCCCACGCCGCTGAACTGGCCGGTCGGCATCGCCGGCGACTTCCGCGGGCTCGTCGACCCGAGCACCGGGGGCATGACGCAGTTCACCCGCACGCCCGGTGGGGCGACGATCGCTGGTCGCGAGGCGCTGGACGCCGCGGAGGCCGCCCGCCGTCACGGACCTGACTGGCAGCAGGCGGTCGAGGAGTTCGAGCTGCTCACCGCCTCCGGGCAGTCGCACGACCAGGAGGAGTTCCTGGCGGCCCGGACCACGCCCGTCCTGTTCTCCGCGGCCGTCCTCAACTTCGGGGTGGCCGAGCTGCTCGACGTGCTGACGCACCTCGCGCCCGCGCCCGGGCCCTGGAGGGACGCCGCCGGCAGCACCCGCCCCGTGGACTCGCCGTTCTCAGGGTTCATCTTCAAGGTGCAGACCGGGATGGACCGGGCCCACCGCGACCGTCTCGCGTTCATGCGGGTGTGCTCCGGACGGTTCGAGCGCGGGATGGTCCTCACCCACGCGGGCAGCGGGCGGCCGTTCCAGACCAAGTACGCCCAGTCCGTCTTCGGCCGCGAGCGGGAGACGATCGACGAGGCGTTCCCCGGCGACGTCGTGGGCCTGGTCAACGCCCAGTCCCTGCACGTCGGCGACTCGCTCTACCACGGCGCCGCGGTCAGCTACCCGCCGCTGCCCCGGTTCGCGCCCGAGCACTTCGCGGCCGTCCGGCCGCGCGACACGGGCCGGTCCAAGCAGTTCCGGAGGGGCGTGGACATGCTCGACCAGGAAGGAGTCGTCCAAGTCCTTGTGTCCGACCGGCGCGGGGTGCAGGCACCCGTGCTGGCGGCCGTGGGGCCGATGCAGTTCGAGGTGGCAAGCCACCGGCTCGAGCACGAGTTCGGCGCCGAGGTGGTCCTGGAGCCGCTCACGTACACGATCGCGCGCCGCACCCGGGCGTCCCTGAAACCGCTCATCGACGGCAAGCACGGGGCGGAGGTGCTCGAGCGCACCGACGGGACGGTCGTTGCTCTGTTCACCGACCGCTGGCGGATGGGCACGATCGCTGCCGAGCTGCCGGAGGGGAGCCTGCTGCCCATGTTCGGCGCCGAGGACCAGGAGGTCTCGTGACCAGCTCGAAGGAGGATGAGCCCCTGGTGCACATCGGGGAGGTCGTGGAGCGGACCGGGCTGTCGCACCGCACCGTCCGCTACTACGAGGAGATGGGGCTGGTCAGCCCGGCCGGCCGCACCGAGGGCGGGTTCCGGCTCTACGACGAGGCCGGCATCGACCGCCTGCTGCTCGTGATGCCGATGAAGCCGCTGGGCTTCACGATCGAGGAGATCCGCCTGCTGCTGGGGGCCTTGGACACCCTGGCCGACGCCGGTGCCGGCCCGGAGCAGCGAGCCGGAGCCCGAGCCGTCCTGGACGGCACGCACACCAGTGCCCAGGAGCGCGTCGCCGAGCTGAAGGCCGCCACCGCCCGGGCCGAGGCGTTCACCCGGCGGTTGGGTCGGCAGATCCGGCAGTCCGGTCGTCCGCCGGCCTGACACCGTCGGCCACCTGACCTGTCCCGGTCTGGGTTCTCACCCGCCCAGGACAAAGGGGTGAACAAGTACCAGGCATTGCTGACGTCGGTCTTCGGCCTCCTTGACCTCGGTGGCGGTGCTTACCGACCCGCGCAACTACCACCGGGCGTTCAAGCGCCGAGCGAGGAGGGGCGGGGTTCCGGTCATCCCCGTCCACGCCACCCGGCGGACCTACGCTGGCCTGCTGGTCGAACTCGAGGTCCACCCCCGCGTCGCGATGCTGGTCCTGCGTCACAGCACGATCGCCCTCACGACGGAGGTCTACGGCCCGGCCTCGACCGCGGGCACCCGCAGCGCCTTGTTCCTGCTCGGCGGCCAGCTAGGTGATGCGCCGCGTCGGGCGGGTCCTCACCTGAGAGGATGAGGCCGTGGCCGTCGACAGCCCGACCGAACGCACCCTCTCCCTCACCCCGCACCTCACCGGGGCAAGGGAGCTGTCAGACCACCTCCAGGTCGACCCGGACGTCGGGCTGAGCAGCGCTGAGGTGGAGGCACGCCTCGCGGAGCACGGGCCCAACGAGCTGCGCTCCAAGGACGCGGTGCCGCTGTGGCGACGCATCCTCGCGCAGTTCCAGGACCCGCTCGTCTATCTCCTCCTCGTCGCGATCGTCGTCTCCATCACCGCCTGGGTGCTCGAGGGCGCCCAGGGTGTCCCGGTCGACGCGGTCGTCATCGCCGCTATCGTCACCCTCAACGCCATCCTCGGGTTCGTCCAGGAGGCCAAGGCTGAGGACGCCGTTGCCGCGTTGGCGACGATGACGGCCGCCAGCTCCTCCGTGCTCCGCGACGGCCGGCCGACCGCTCTGCCGTCCGCCGACCTCGTGCCCGGCGACATCCTCCTGCTCAGCGAGGGGGATGCCGTGGGTGCGGATGCCCGCCTCCTCGACGCCACCGGCCTGAAGGTGCAGGAGGCCGCACTGACCGGCGAGTCTGCCGCCACCGTCAAGTCCGCGACGGCCCTCTCCGGCGAGGTCGCTCTGGCCGACCGGGTCAACATGGTGCACAAGGGCACCGCCGTCGTCGAGGGCGTGGGTCGCGCGGTCGTCACGACGACCGGCATGCAGACCGAGATGGGCCACATCGCCGCCCTCCTCGACCGCACCGAGCAGCAGCCCTCGCCACTGCAGGTCGAGATCGCCAGGGTGTCGCGCACCCTGGGCGCCCTCGTGATCGGCATCGCCATCGTCGTCATGGCGACCCTGGCGTTCGTCCAGGGCGCCGACTCCCCGCAGGAGTGGGTCACCATCCTCCTGCTCGGTGTCTCCCTCGCCGTCGCAGCGGTCCCCGAGGGTCTGCCCGCGATCCTCTCCGTGGTCCTCGCGATCGGCGTCCGGGCCATGGCCCGGCGCAACGCTGTCATGAAGCACCTGCACTCGGTCGAGACTCTCGGCTCGGCGTCGGTCATCTGCTCCGACAAGACCGGGACCCTCACCCGCAACGAGATGACGCTGCGGACCATCGTCACCGCCTCCGGTCGGGTCGAGCTGTCCGGCACGGGGTATGCGCCGGTCGGCGACGCCGTCCTCGTCGCAGACGACGACGGCGAGGACGAGGCCCTCCTCACCGAGGCCCGGCTCGTCCTCATCGGCGGGTCCATCGCGAACAACGCGACCATCGCCGAGCAGGACGGGCAGTGGGTGGTCCACGGGGACCCGACCGAGGCCGCATTCATCGTCGCGACCCACAAGCTCGCGGAGGTGCCCGAGCGGATCGACCACTACGAGCGACGTGCCGAGGCCCCCTTTACCTCCGAGCGCAAGATGATGTCGGTCCTCGCCCACCACGACGACCGCGCCGAGAACCGCGTGTACACCAAGGGCGCAGCCGACGTCCTCCTCGACCGCTGCGTTGCCGAGCGCCACGGGGACGAGGTCGTCCCGCTCGACGACGCGGCCCGAGCGAGGTTCACGGCGACCGTCGAGGAGCTCTCCGGTGAGGGCTTCCGAACGCTGGGCGTCGCCTACCGAGTCGCCGACGACGGCGGCGCCGACCACGACGTGGAGCACGACCTCATCCTCGCCGGTGTGGTGGGCATCATCGACCCGCCGCGGGAGGAGGCCAGGGCTGCCGTTGCCGCCGCCCGCCGCGCCGGCGTACGCACCATCATGATCACCGGCGACCATCCCGCGACTGCCCAGCGGATCGCCGCCGACCTCGGCATCATCGCCGAGGGCGAGCGCGCCGCCACCGGCGTCGAGCTGGAGCGGTTGGACGACGACGCCCTCGTCGACCTCGTCCGCGAGGTCAGTGTGTACGCGCGCGTCGCCCCCCACCACAAGCTACGGATCGTGGATGCCCTCCAGCGGGACGGGCAGGTCGTCGCGATGACTGGTGACGGCGTCAACGACGCGCCGGCGCTCAAGAGTGCCGACATCGGGATCGCGATGGGCATCACCGGCACCGAGGTGACCAAGGAAGCCAGCCGGATGATCCTCGGCGACGACAACTTCGCCACCATCGTCGCCGCGATCCACCGCGGACGGATCATCTTCGACAACATCGGCAAGTTCCTGCGCTACATGATGTCGTCGAACCTGGGCGAGGTGGTGACCGTGTTCTTCGGCATCGTCCTCGCGGGCGTCCTCGGGCTGCGCGACACCGCGAACCCGGACGCGCTCGTCGTCCCGCTGCTCGCCACCCAGATCCTGTGGATCAACCTGGTCACCGACTCCGTGCCGGCGCTCGCGATGGGTGTCGACCCCGAGATCGACGATGTCATGGCCCGGCCGCCGCGCCGCCCCGACCGTCCGATCCTCGACCGGCCGATGTGGGCGCGGATCCTCTTCACCGGCTTCCTCATGGGGGCGGTCACCCTGCTGACGATGGACCTGTTCCTGCCCGGCGGGTTGCTCGCCGGCTCGGAGTCGTTCGACACCGCGCGGACAGCCGGGTTCACGACGCTCGTCCTGGCACAGCTCCTCAATGCGCTCAGCTCGCGCTCGGCGACCCAGAGCTCGTTCCACCGGATGTTCCGTAACCCGTGGTTGTGGGCGGCGATCGGGCTGGTCGTCGTGCTCCAGATCGTCGTCGTGCACGTGCCGGTGATGCAGCAGGCCTTCACCACCGTCCCCCTGACCGGCATGCAGTGGCTCGTCTGTCTCGCAATGGCTTCGGTCGTACTCTGGGCGCAGGAGATCGTCAAGTTCGCCCATCGCGTGTGGGCCCGGCACCGACCCGCTCCCGTCGTCGATGCGCCGACGGCCCAGGTGTAGGGACCCTGCACCTGTTCCACGACGGCAACGGACGCATCGGCCGGCTGCTCATCGTCCTTCAGCTGTTCGCGCACGGCACCCTCAGCGAGCCGACCCTGACGGTGTCCCCGTGGTTCGAGGCCCGCCGCACCGAGTACGACGACCGCCTGCTCGCGGTGAGCTGCGCTGGTGAGTGGGACCAGTGGATCTCCTTCTTCGCCCAGGGGCTCCAGGGAGTCGGCACGGTCCACCCGAGGTCAGATGCTGCAGCTGGTGCAGGTGCAGTCGTGCCTCAGGGAGACCGTCCGTGCCTCCGCTCTCCGTGCAAACTCGGCCCACACCCTCGTCGACTACGCCGTGGCCCACAGTGGAGTCCACCAGAGTGGTGTACGACGACCACGGTGGTGAGCGTGTCCTGCTGATGTAGGCGCGGTCACCGCGTGATCCTTCGAGTGAACCTTCCACAGCACTCTCGAACGGAGCATCACGATGA
>NZ_JBJFZS010000010.1:0-88325 GCF_045032595.1 Ornithinimicrobium jinqii | reverse complement strand
CCCCCGACTGCCTCCGGGCACGTGCGAAGGGGCGTCCAGTCCCAGCGCCTATGATCTCGTCATGACAGACGCCGCCGCGAGCAGCCCGACGCCGCCGCGCGCCGGTGGTGGCCTGCGCCCGCGCTGGGCCCGTCTCGGCGGGAGCAGGACGGCGGCTGTCAACCCGGCCCTGGAGCCACTGCTGCGCTCGGTCCGCGCCACCCACCCCAAGGCTGACCTGTCGCTCATCGAACGGGCCTACGAGGTGGCCGAGCGTGAGCACCAGGGCCAGAAGCGCAAGAGCGGCGACGCCTACATCACCCACCCTCTCGCGGTGGCCTCGATCCTGGCCGAGCTCGGCATGACCCCCTCGACCATCGCGGCAGCGCTCCTGCACGACACGGTGGAGGACACCTCATACTCCCTGGACCGGTTGCGCTCGGAGTTCGGTGCCGAGATCGCGATGCTCGTCGACGGCGTGACCAAGCTCGACAAGATGACCTACGGCGAGGCGGCGCAGGCCGAGACCGTGCGCAAGATGGTCGTGGCGATGGCCAAGGACATCCGGGTGCTGGTCATCAAGCTCGCCGACCGCCTGCACAACGCCCGCACCTGGCGCTACGTCTCGCCGGAGTCGGCGGCGCGCAAGGCCGGCGAGACGCTGGAGATCTACGCCCCGCTGGCCCACCGGCTGGGGATGAACACGATCAAGTGGGAGCTGGAGGACCTCTCCTTCGCCCAGCTCTACCCCAAGGTGTACGACGAGATCGTCCGGATGGTCGCCCAGCGTGCGCCGGCTCGCGAGGAGCTGCTCTCCGAGATCCGGACCCAGATCACCGAAGAGCTCAAGGACAGCAAGATCAAGGCGACGGTTACCGGGCGACCGAAGCACTACTACTCGGTCTACCAGAAGATGATCGTGCGGGGGCACGACTTCGACAAGATCTACGACCTGGTGGGCGTGCGGGTCCTCGTCGAGTCGATCCAGGACTGCTACGCGGTGCTCGGTGCCCTGCACAGCCGGTGGAACCCGGTGCCGGGGCGGTTCAAGGACTACATCGCGATGCCGAAGTTCAACATGTACCAGTCGCTGCACACCACGGTCATCGGGCCCGAGGGCAAGCCGGTCGAGATCCAGATCCGCACCTACCAGATGCACCGCCGTGCGGAGTACGGCGTGGCCGCGCACTGGAAGTACAAGGAGCAGGGGCCGGACGGGGCCACGACCGGCGCCGGCGCGGACGGCGGGCCTGGGCCCCTCGAGGGTATGCAGTGGTTGCGCCAGCTCGTCGACTGGCAGCGCGAGACCGCTGACCCGGGAGAGTTCCTCGACTCGCTGCGCTTCGAGATCGGGGCCGCCGAGGTCTACGTCTTCACCCCCGGCGGTGACGTCATGGCGCTGCCGGCGGGTGCGACCCCCGTCGATTTCGCGTATGCGGTGCACACCGAGGTCGGGCACAAGTGCGTCGGCGGCCGGGTGAACGGCAAGCTCGTGCCGCTGGACTCCGAGCTGGTCAACGGCGACGTGGTCGAGATCATCACGAGCAAGGCCGAGGAGGCCGGGCCAAGCCGTGACTGGCTCAGCTTCGTCAAGAGTGCGCGGGCCCGCAACAAGATCCGTCAGTGGTTCACGCGCGAGCGGCGCGAGGAGATGGCCGACTCCGGCCGCGACCAGATCGCCAAGGTGCTGCGCAAGCAGAACGCCCCGCTGCAGCGGCTGATGTCCCACGACACGCTCAACGCCGTCGCAGGCGACCTCAACTACAAGGACATCGACGGGCTGTTCGCGGCGGTGGGGGAGGGACACGTCTCGGCGGCGCACGTCGTCTCCCAGCTGGTCGCGACCCTGGGCGGCGAGGACGGTGCGGAGGAGGACCTCGCCGAGGCCACGCGCCCGCGGCGGGGCCGTCCCGTGCACTCCGACCCCGGCGTCACCGTGGTCGGCACCGACGACGTGTGGGTCAAGCTGGCCAAGTGCTGCACGCCGGTGCCGGGGGACCCGATCCTGGGGTTCGTGACCCATGGGCGCGGCGTGTCCGTGCACCGCACCGACTGCACCAACGTCGAGCAGCTCACCGGCAACCACCCCGAGCGGATCATCCCGGTGGCCTGGGCGCCGACGGCGGCCAGCCTCTTCCTGGTCAACCTGCAGGTCGAGGCGCTCGACCGGCCGCGGCTGCTGTCCGACATCACGAACGCGCTGTCGGACCAGCACGTCAACATCCTGTCCGCGTCCGTGCAGACCGGCCGGGACCGGGTCGCGCTGAGCAAGTTCACCTTTGAGATGGCCGACCCGTCGCACCTGGAGTCGGTGATCCGCGCGGTGCGCCGGGTCCCTGCCGTCCTCGACGCCTACCGCGTCATCGGCACCGTCAGCACCGACCCCCACCGCCGCCACCGCACCGCCTGAGGAGAGCCGCCCGGCACATCCGGTGGGGCAGTGGGACGCGTCCGGTAGAGGAGCGCCCTCAGGCGGGGGCGAGGAACGCGGCCAGCGCCGCCGCGTAGGCCGCCTGGTCGAGCGTGCCGCAGATCTCGCGGGTGGAGTGCATCGACAGGACCGGCGCACCGAAGTCGACGGTGGTCGCGCCGGTCAGCGCCGAGGTCATCGGGCCGACCGTGGAGCCGCACGGCAGGTCCGAGCGCGTGACGAAGGTCTGCATCGGCACCCCGGCCTGCTCGCAGGCGAGGGCGAACGCAGCCGCCCCCAGCGCGTCGGTGGCGTAGCGCAGGTTGGTGTTCACCTTGAGCACCGGCCCCCCGTTCATGAGGATCGCGTGCTCGGGCTCGTGCCGCTCGGCGTAGTTGGGGTGCGTGGCGTGCGCCATGTCTCCCGAGGCGACCACCGACCCGGCCAGCGCCCGCCAGTAGTCCTCCCGCGTCCCTCCGGCGGCCAGGACGATCCGCTCCAGCCACGCCGGGAGGAACGTCGACTGCGCCCCGCGCTCGCTCGTGCTCCCCACCTCCTCGTGGTCGAACAGCACGATCACCGGGACCCACGGCTGCGGGGACGGTGCCTGCACGGCCGCCAGCAGCGCACGCACGGCGGCAAAGCTGGTGGCGAGGTTGTCCAGCCGCGCCGACGCGATGAGTTCGCCGGCGGTGCCGATCGTCCGTGCCGGCGTCAGGTCGTGCGTCATCGCGTCGAAGCCGAGCAGGTCAGCCGGGTCGACCTCCACCAGCTCGGCGAGCCACTCGCGGAACGAGCGACGCTCCAACCCCAGCCCCCAGTGCGGCGCGAGGTGCTGCTGGTCGTTGAGCACCAGCCCCTCGGTGCGCACGCCCCGGTCGAGGTGGATCGCGAGCTGCGAGACGCGGAGCAGCGGGTCGTCGGTCCGGAACAGCCGCTGGCCGACCCCTCCCGCCGCCCCCGCGTCACGCACGGCGACGCGCCCGGACAGCCCGAGGTCGCGGTCCAGCCACGAGTTGGTCAGCGCCCCGCCGTAGACCTCCACGCCCAGCATCTGCCACCCCGCCCGAGCCCAGTCGGGGCGCGGCTTGATCCGCAGGTTGGGCGAGTCGGTGTGTGCTCCGACGACCCGGTACGGCGTGGCCGGGGTCCTCGCGGCCCCCGCCTCCGCGGTGGACCAGGCCAGGAGGGACCCGCCCCGACGCACGACGTACCGGCCCGCGGCCGTGGGTGTGGGGTCCGTCTCGGCGACCTCGACGAAGCCCTCGGCGGTCAGCAGCGCTGCCGCCGAGCCGACGGCGTGGAACGGCGAGGGGGAGGCGTCGAGGTAGGCGCGGAGGCCGTCGGCGACCTCCACGACGTGGGTGGACAGCTCGGCGGAGTGGTGCACAGGTGGACCCTGCCGCTCAGCCGAGGTTGCCGCGGGCGGACTCGAGCCAGAGCCGCTTGGTGGCGAGCTCGGACTCGACCGAGGCGACCTTGCGGTCGTCACCCGCCGCCTGGGCGGCCGCGAGGTCGGACTCCAGTCCCTGGACGGCGCGCTCGAGCTGGTCGGTCATCGACTGTGCCCGGGCGGCGAGCTCGGGGTCGCTGCGCTTCCACTTGCGGTCCTCGAGGTCGCGGACCTGCTGCTCCACGGCCCGCAGACGTCCTTCGACCCGTCGGACGTCGTCGCGCGGCACCTTGCCGGCAGCCTCCCACCGCTCCTGGATCCGGCGCAGCTCTGACTTCGCACGGTCGAGGTGAGCCTCGTCGACCGTGAGCGCCTCGGCCTCGACGAGCAACGCCTCCTTGACCACGAGGTTCGCGGAGTACTCCGCCTCCTCGGCGGCCACCAACGCGTCCTTGGCGTCGAAGAAGGCGTCCTGCGCGGCCTTGAACCTGGCCCACAGGGCGTCGTCGTCGGAGCGGGAGGCGCGGCCGGCCCGCTTCCAGTCCTGCATGAGCCGCTTGAACGCCCCGGCCGTGGAACCCCAGTCGGTGCTCGTCGAGAGCACCTCTGCCTCCTTGACGAGCGCCTCCTTGGTCGCCTTCGCCTGCCCGTGCTCGTCGTCGAGACGGGCGAACCACGTCTTGCGCGCCTTGTCGAAGGCGGTGCGGGCGTGGCTGAACCGCTTCCACATCGCAGCCTCGGTGTCCTTGTCCAGGCGCGGGCCGGAACGCTGGTGGCTCTTCCACTCCTCCAGCAGCTCGCGCACGCGGGCGCTGGCCTGCTTCCACTGCATGCGTGCCGGCTCCGTCGCCGCCAGGGACTCCGCCTCCGCCACCAGCTTCTCGCGCTGCTCGGTCGCCTCCGCCTTGGCCGCGGCACGCGCCTGCGTCTCGGCCGCCGACTTGGCCCTGACCGCCTCCTCGAGGGAGACGACGGTGGCCTCGAACGCCCAGAGGTCACCCACGACGTGAGCCTCGCCGATCTGCTCCTTGAGGTGCGCCAGCGACTGCCGCGCGTCGTGCGCGGAGACCTCCGTGTGGGCCAGCCGCTGCGCAAGCAGGTCGGCCAAGGCGGCAAGCTCGTCGAACTTGCGCGCGAAGTAGGCCAGGGCCTCCTCGGGCGTGGCGCCGGGGTAGGAGCCGACGGCCCGCTCGGAGCCGTCCGCGGCGAGGACGTAGACGGTGCCGTCCTCGCCCACTCGTCCGTGCCGCGCCGAGTCGCTGGGGGTGGTCACCACGGCGACGGGCTCGAGCGGCGCTGCTCCCGCCGACTCCCCGCGCGCCGGGACCGCCGGGCGGGCCACCTCGTGCCGCCGACCGGCCAGCATCGCCGGCGACGGAGCGGAAGGGACAGGCTTGGGGGCAGGCTCGGGCTCGGGCTCGGGGGTGTGCTCGGGCTCGGGGGTGTGCTCGGGCTCGGGGGTGTGCTCGGGCTCGGGGGTGTGCTCGGGCTCGGGGGTGTGCTCGGGCTCGGGGGTGTGCTCGGGCTCGGGGGTGTGCTCTGGCGTCTGCTCGGGGGTCTGCTCAGCCTGCGGCGCCCGCTCTGCGGTCGGCTCGGCCTCCTGCGCCCGCTCTGCGGTCGGCTGGGCCTGCGGTGCCGGCTCGGGGGTCTGCTCAGGCTCGGGGGTCTGCTCAGGCTCCGGGGTCTGCTCCGGCGTCTGCTCGACCTGCGGTGCTTGCTCGGGCACGGGGGTCTGCTGGGGGTCCGGCGTCTGCTCAGGGGACTGCTCGGGCGCGGGGGTCTGCTCGGACACGGGGTTGGCCTCTCTCGACCTGCGGCGCGACCATCGGGGTCGGCTCGACATGGCATGACGGTGGTGTCCTGACGACACTACCCAACGGACCCCGTACCCGCCGGACCGGGACGACGGTGGGTAGGGTCGCACCGTGTTCGTCCGCAGCCTCGTCGCCGATGCCTTCGGCACCAACTGCTACATCGTCGCGCCCGCAGAGGGCGAGGAGTGCCTCGTCGTCGACCCGGGGATCGGGGTCACCGAGCGCGTCCGCGAGCTGTTGGCCGAGCACCGGCTGCGCCCGGCCGCGGTGCTGCTCACCCACGGCCACCTCGACCACGTCTACTCCGTGACGCCCGTCTGCGGCGGGACCCTGGGCGCCTACATCCACGGCGATGACCGCTACCGCCTCGAGGACCCGGTCGCGACGTTGCCCCCGCCCCTGCGCGAGGCCCTCGAGCAGCAGTTCGGCGGGCGGGCCACGTGGGCCGAGCCGGAGCGGGTCGTGGAGGTCACGGACCGTCAGGTGCTGGAGCTGGCCGGGCTCCGGGTCGAGGTGGCCCACGCGCCGGGGCACACCGAGGGCTCGGTCCTGTTCAGCCTCCCCGGCCTGCCGCACGGCATACCCGCCCCCGACCTCGACCGGACCGTGCTGTCCGGCGACGTCCTCTTCGCCGGGTCGATCGGACGGACCGACCTGCCCGGGGGCGACCCGGGGGCGATGACACGCTCCCTGCGTGACGTCGTCCTGCCGCTGGAGGACTCCACGCTGGTGCTGCCCGGGCACGGTCCGGCGACGACGATGGCGCGCGAGCGGGTGGCCAACCCCTATCTGCAGGGCCTCTAGACTCTGGCGGGTGATCACGCCCCGCACCCCGTCCGGAGTCCTCGAGCTTCTCCCCTCGGAGCAGATCGCCTTCCAGCGGATGCTCGACGCGATCCGCAGCGGCTACGAACGGTTCGGCTTTCTGCCGATCGAGACACCGGTGTTCGAGCTGTCCGAGGTCCTGCTCACCAAGACCGGGGGAGAGACCGAGAGGCAGGTCTACTTCGTGCAGTCCACCGGCGCGCTGGACAAGTCGCGCGCCGCGGTCGCCGGGGGCGGTGAGCCCGAGGTGCCCGAGATGGCTCTGCGCTTCGACCTGACGGTCCCGCTCGCCCGCTACGTCGCCCAGCACGAGCACCGGCTGACGTTCCCGTTCCGGCGCTACCAGATGCAGCGGGTCTACCGCGGGGAGCGCGCCCAGCGCGGTCGGTTCCGGGAGTTCTACCAGTGCGACGTCGACATCATCGGCAAGGACGAGCTGTCGATCCGGCACGATGCCGAGTGCCCGGCCGTCATCCACGCGATCTTCACCGACCTGGCGATCGGCGCCTTCACGATCAACATCAACAACCGCAAGCTGCTGCGTGGGTTCTTCGAGGACCTCGGTATCGCCGACGGCGAACGGCAGGCCGCCGTGCTGCGCGAGGTCGACAAGATCGACAAGCGCGGCCCCGAGCACCTGCGCTCGACCCTGACGGGCGAGGGCTTCGAGCTTGCCGCCGACGCGGTGGAGCGGCTGCTCGACTTCGTGTCCGGCCGCTCCACCTCGCACGACGATGCGCTCACCCGGCTGGACGCGCTCGTGCAGGCCTCGTCGGGCAGCCCCTCCCTGGTGGAGGGCGCCGCCGAGCTGCGCGAGGTGCTCGACCTGGTGCGCGCCCTCGGGGTACCGGAGTCCGACTACCGCCTCAACTTCTCCATCGCGCGCGGCCTCGACTACTACACCGGCACGGTCTACGAGACCGTGCTCGACGACCACCCGGAGATCGGCTCGATCTGCTCCGGCGGCCGCTACGAGGACCTCGCCGGCCACTACACCCGCTCGACGCTGCCGGGCGTGGGCATCTCCATCGGCCTCTCGCGCCTCTTCTGGCAGCTGCGCGAGGCCGGCCTGCTCGACGCCTCGACCTCCGAGTCGACCGTCCAGGTGCTCGTGCCCCAGGTCGACCCCGGGCTGCTCGACGCCCAGGTCGCGCTCGCGTCCCAGCTGCGCCACGGGGGCATCAACACCGAGGCCGTGCTCGACGGCGACAAGCTGGGCAAGCAGCTGCGCTATGCCGACCGTGCCGGGATCCGCTTCGTCGCGCTGCTCGGCCCGCAGGAGGTGGCCGATGGCACGGTGACCATCAAGGACCTGCGGCGCCAGGACCAGTTCACGGTGCCGCGCGACGAGGTCGTCTCTGCCCTGCGCGTGGAGCTGGCGCAGCCCCTGGTCTGAGAGCGGGCGCCGGACGACGCTTCAGCGGTCCCCGACGTCGACGGACAGGATGCTGACGGGCTGGGCGGGGGGACCGTCCGCCGCACCGCCCTGTGCTCCTGCGCTCGCGACGAGGTCCACGACGTCCATCCCCTCGGTCACCCGGCCGACGATGCTGTAGCCACCGCCCTCGGTCGGCAGCTCGCTGTCCTGGTGGACGATGAAGAACTGGCCGCCGTTGCTGTTCGGGTCCTGCGTGCGGGCCATCGCGACCGTGCCGCGGGGGTAGGCGCCGTCGGCGGGCGCGTTCTCGATGCCGTAGCCGTAGCCGGGGTTCCCGCGACCGGTGCCCGTGGGGTCGCCGCACTGGAGCACGTAGATCCCCGACGTGGTGAGCCGGTGGCAGGGGCTGTCGTCCCAGTAGCCCTCGCCGGCGAGGAAGAGGAAGGAGGTGACCGTCTGCGGGGCAGCGGCGGCATCCAGCTCCACCACGAGGTCGCCGCAGTTCGTCTCGACCACCGCGGAGACCGTGGCAGCGTCGCCCGGGTGCGGCGCGGGCAGGTCCTGCGGCGTGTAGGTGGGGACCTCGCTCCGCAGGGCCGGCGGTTCCTCACAGTCGGGGGCGGCCGTCGAGCCGGGCGGGGTCGTGCCACCGTCTCCGCAGCCGGTCAGGGCGAGGGTGGCCGCGGTGGTCACCGCGAGCAGGGTTCGACGCACGGGTGCCTCCGGGGGTGAGGGGAACGACGGTCGTTCAGTCTAGGTGCCCGCCCGGTGGCGGGGAAGGCGCGGCGAACTGTGCTAGCGTACTAGCGCGTTGTCACACCAGGACGAGGAGACGAGCCATGAAGCAGCGGGAGACGGGGCCGGCGCGGGTCGCCCAGGTCCGGGCCCAGCTCGCCGACGTCCTGGCGACCCTCGACGACCCGACCGACGTCGACGCCTTCCTCGAGGACCTCTGCACGCCCGCCGAGATCGAGGCGCTGGCCGACCGCTGGTCCGTGGTGCCGCTGCTGGCGCAGGGACTGTCCTACCGGCACGTCCACGAGGTCACCGGCGTCAGCGTGACGACCGTGGGACGGATCGCCCGCTGCCTGGAGGGCGGGGCCGGTGGCTACCGCGCGGCCCTCGCCCGCACCGCCGATCCGGCCGAGGAGCATCCCCGGGTCGCCGCGACGCCCTGAGCACCCCGACGACCGCGACGACGTCCCCCGCCCCGGCACACCGCATACCTCCTGACCCCGGAAGGTCCCGATGACCCCGCCTGCCCAGCCCCGCGACCGCCTCCGCGTGGCCCTCCAGAAGTCCGGCCGCCTCGGCGAGCCGGCGCGCGAGCTTCTCGCCTCGTGCGGCCTGACCTGGCGCGAGAGCCGCGACAAGCTGTTCTGCTACGGCGAGTCGCTGCCCGTCGACCTCCTGCTCGTGCGCGACGACGACATCCCCGGCCTGATCGCCGACGGCGTCTGCGACCTCGGCATCGTGGGCCGCAACGTGCTGGTCGAGCACGGGCTCGAGCGCGAGGCCTCGGGACGCCCGGCACGGCTGACCGAGTGGCGCCAGCTCGGCTGGGGCGCGTGCCGGCTCGACGTCGCCATCGAGGAGGACGACGAGTGGACCGGCCCCCAGCAGCTCGAGGGGTTGCGCATCGCCACGTCCTACCCCCGCACGCTGGCGCGGTGGCTGGCCGAGCAGGGTGTCGACGCCCAGCCGGTCCTGCTCAACGGCTCCGTGGAGATCGCCCCCCGCCTCGGCCAGGCCGACGTCGTGTGCGACCTGGTCTCGACGGGCGGCACGCTGCGGGCCAACCAGCTCAAGCCGGTCACCACGATCCTGCACTCCGAGGCCGTCATCGCCGGTCCGTCCGACACCCTCGACGACGGGCGGCAGGAGATCGCCGACCTGCTCATGCGTCGCCTCGACGGGGCACTGCAGCTCAAGGAGTCGCGCCTGCTCCTGCTGCGGTCGGACCGCCGGGTCCTGCCCGACGTGCTGGGGCTGCTGCCCGCCGGTCACGCGCCGACCGTGCTGCAGGTCGACGGGAGGGACGAGGTGTCCATCCAGGTGCTCGTCCACGGCCCGGTGTCCTGGGCCAAGCTCGAGGGCCTCAAGCACGCCGGCGCCAGCAACCTGCTCGTCCTGCCGGTCGAGGGGATGCTCGCATGAACGTGCTGACCTGGACCGAGCTGTCCGCGGCCGAGCGCACCGGGGCCCTGCGCCGGGCCACCGCCGCCGCCGGTCCGGAGGTGACCACCGGCGTGGCCGACATCCTGGAGCAGGTGCGCTCCGGCGGCGACGACGCCCTGCGCTCCCTCACCCGGCGCCTCGACGGGGCGGAGGTCGACGCGCTGGAGGTCCCGCCCGCCGACCGCGACGCGGCCGTGGCGTCCCTTGACCCCGTGCTGCGCCAGGCCATCACCGAGGCGGCGGGGCGCATCCGGGCCTTCCACGAGGCCGGGATGCAGCGCGGGTATGCCGTGGAGACCGCGCCGGGCGTCCTCTGCGAGCGGGTCGTCCGCCCGATCAGACGCGTGGGCCTCTACGTCCCGGCCGGGACAGCCCCGCTGCCCTCGACCGCCCTCATGCTCGGTGTCCCCGCCCAGCTCGCCGGCTGCCCCGAGGTCGTGCTCTGCACCCCGCCCCGACCCGACGGCACCGCCGACCCGGCCGTGCTGGCGGCCGCTGCCGAGTGCGGGATCACCCGGGTCTTCCTCGTCGGGGGTGCGCAGGCCGTCGCCGCGATGGCCTACGGCACCGCGTCGGTCCCGCGCTGCGACAAGCTCTTCGGCCCCGGCAACGCCTGGGTGACCGAGGCCAAGCGCCAGGTCAGCACCGCCGAGGGCGGCCCGGGCATCGACATGCCCGCCGGGCCGTCGGAGGTCCTGGTCATCGCCGACGCCGGCGCGGACGCGGAGTTCGTGGCGGCCGACCTGCTCAGCCAGGCCGAGCACGGCCCGGACAGCCAGGTCGTCCTGCTCACCGACTCCGCCGACCTCGCCGCCCGGGTGGCGCAGCAGGTGGAGGAGCAGGTCGAGTCCCTCCCGCGCGCGGACATCGCCCGCAAGGCGCTGGCCTCGAGCCGGCTCGTCGTCGTGCCCGACCTCGACACCGCCTTCGAGGTGTCCAACGACTACGCCCCCGAGCACCTCATCCTCAGCCTGCGCGAGCCGCGCGGCTGGGTGGACCGGGTGGACCGGGCGGGCTCGGTCTTCCTCGGGGACCACACCCCCGAGACCCTCGGCGACTACTGCTCGGGGACCAACCACGTCCTGCCGACGGCGGGGGCGGCCCGCTTCACCGGCGGCGTGAACGTGTCGGCCTTCCAGATCGCGATGACCGTCCAGCACGCCACCCCGGAGGGGCTGGCCGTCGTCGGGCCGTGCGCGGTGACCCTCTCGGAGGCCGAGCAGCTGCATGCGCACCAGCGCGCCGTGACCCGACGCCTGGACCGGCTCGCGGCGGGTGGCGCACCGTGAACGGGCCTCCCGGCTCCACGAGCCCCCTGGCGCTGGTGCGCGAGGACCTGCGCTCCTTCTCCGGCTACTCCTCCGCGCGGACCAGCGCGCCGGGCGTCCCGGCACGGATCTGGCTGAACGCCAACGAGTCGGGTGCCCCCAGCAGCTGCGACCCGGAGGGCACGAGCCGTCGGTACCCCGACCCGCAGCCGGCCGCCCTCGTCGAGGCCTTCGCCGACCACTGGGCCACCACGCCGGACCGTGTCGTCGTCGGACGGGGCAGCGACGAGCTCATCGAGCTGCTCGTGCGCACGCTGTGCCGCCCGGGCGGGGACGGGGTCGTCGTGTGCTCCCCGACCTTCGGCATGTATGCCGTGTCCGCCCACCTCCACGGGGTCCCGGTCACCGACGTCCCGCAGACCGACGACGAGCTGACCTGGCGCGTCGACACCGAGGCGGTGCGCGAGGCCGCCGTCGCCGCGGGGGCGAGGATCGTGTTCCTGGCCTCGCCCGGCAACCCCACGGGTGCCGTCGTCCCGCTGCACGAGGTCGCCGCCCTGACGGAGGCGCTGGCCGACCAGGCCGTGGTCGTGCTCGACGAGGCCTACGGCGAGTACGCCTTCCAGCGCTCGGCCGTCACCCTCCTCGAGGAGCACCCGACGCTGGTGGTCCTGCGCACCCTGTCCAAGGCCCACGCCCTCGCCGGCGCACGCCTGGGGATCGCCCTGGCCCACCCCGACCTGACCCGCGTGCTGCGCGCCGTCCAGGCGCCCTACCCGGTGCCGGTGCCGGTCAGCGAGCTCGGGCTCCACGCCCTCGGGGAGGAGGCGCTCGCCGCCACCCGCAGCCGCGTGGGGGAGACCCTGCGCCTTCGCGACACCGTGAGCCGGCTGCTGCGCGACCTCGACGGCGTCCGCGCCGTCTACGCCAGCGACGCCAACTTCGTCCTGGTCCGGTGCGACGACCCCGACGCGCTGCTGCATACCCTGGGCTCGGCCGGGATCGTCGTGCGCGACATGCGCCACCTGCCCGGCCTCCACGACGCCCTGCGCATCACCGTCGGCACCGCCGACGAGATGAGCGCCCTCGACACCGCCCTGAGGGAGAACCCCGCATGAGCACCGCCCGCCCCATCTGCTTCGTCGACCGCGACGGCACGATCATCCACGAGCCCGACGACCAGCAGGTCGACCGCCTGGACAAGCTGCGGCTCGTCGACGGCGTCGTCCCGGCCCTGCTGCGCATCCAGCAGGCCGGCTTCGACCTCGTCATGGTCAGCAACCAGGACGGCCTGGGCACCGACGCGTTCCCGCAGGCCGACTTCGACGCCCCGCACGAGCTGCTCCTGCAGATCCTCACCAGCCAGGGTGTGCGCTTCCGGGAGGTCCTCATCGACCCCAGCCCTGCCGGACCCGACGCCCCGTGGACCCGCAAGCCGGGCATCGGGATGGTCGTGCACCTGCTCAAGGACCGGTCCGTGGACTGGGAGCGCTCCGTCGTGGTCGGCGACCGGGACACCGACCGGCAGTTCGGCGACAACCTCGGCATCCGCTCCTACCTGCTGCCCTCGTCGGTCGCCCCGGCCCCCGGGACCACGACCACCGGAACCACGACCACCGGAACCACGACCCCCGCGACCACGACCTGGGAGCGGGTCGCCCACGAGCTCGCGGACCGGCCCCGCACGGCCCACGTCGAGCGCACCACCGCCGAGACCCGCATCGTCGTCGACGTCGACCTGGACCGCACCGGCGGCGCCGACGCGCAGACCGGTCTCGGCTTCTACGACCACATGCTCGACCAGCTGGCCAAGCACGGCGGCTTCGCGATGACGGTACGCTGCGACGGCGACCTGCACATCGACGACCACCACACGATCGAGGACGTGGCCCTGGCCGTCGGCGAGGCGATCCGCACCGCCCTGGGCGACAAGCGCGGCATCGGCCGCTACGGCTTCACGCTGCCGATGGACGAAGCACGGGCCAGCGCGGCGATCGACCTGTCCGGGCGTCCGTTCTTCGTCTACGAGGGCACCTTCGAGCGCTCGCACGTGGGGGAGTTCCCGACCGAGATGGTCGAGCACTTCTGGCGCTCGTTCGCCGACGCGATGCGCTGCACCCTGCACCTGACCGTGGTCGGGGACAACGCCCACCACCAGGTCGAGGTCGGCTTCAAGGCCGTCGCCCGTGCGCTCCGCATGGCGCTGGCCCGGCAGGGCGACGCCTCCGAGCTGCCCTCCACCAAGGGAGTGCTGTGACCCTGCGCGTCGCGCTCGTCGACGGTGGCGGCACCAACATCGGCTCGGTGAGCTACGCGCTCGAGCGCCTCGGCGCGACCTCCCGGCTGACCGCAGACCGCGCCGAGATCCTCGCCGCCGACCGGGTCGTCCTGCCCGGCGTGGGGGCCGCCGCCCCGGGTATGGAGCGCCTGCGCGCCTCGGGCCTGTCCGAGGTCCTCCGTGACGTCCAGGTGCCGCTGCTCGGCGTCTGCCTGGGCATGCAGCTGCTCTTCGACCGCTCCGCCGAGGACGGGGGCGTGGAGGCCCTGGGCCTCGTCCCGGGGAACGTCGTCGCCATCCCTGCCGGTCCAGGGGTGCGGGTCCCGCACATGGGCTGGAACACCCTCACCGACCTGGTCGACGACCCGCTGCTCGCCGGCATCGAGGAGGGGGAGCGGGCCTACTTCGTGCACAGCTACGCCGCGCCGGTAGGTCCCGCGACGCTCGCCTCGACCACCCACGGGCGGGCCTGGTCCGCCGTCGTCCGCTCCGGCCTGCACTGGGGCGCGCAGTTCCACCCGGAGAGGTCCGCGTCGGTGGGGGCACGGCTTCTGCGAAACTTCCTCCTGGAGGTCGGCCGCTGATGCCCGCCCCTGCCGACCGTCCTGAAGGTGATGCCGCAGTGACCACCACCCGCCCGTTCACCGTCTACCCAGCCATCGACGTGCGGGGCGGCACCGTCGTGCGCCTCCTGCGCGGCGACTACGACCAGGAGACCCGCTACACCGACGCCCCGGTGGCGGTGGCCGAGAACTACGCCCGCTCCGGAGCCAGGTGGCTGCACCTGGTCGACCTGGACGCCGCCCGTGCCGGCGGCTACACCCTGCTCGAGACCCTCACCCGGATCGTGGACACCACGGGGTTGGAGGTCCAGACGGGCGGTGGCGTGCGCAGCGCCGACGACGTGCAGCGGCTGCTGGACGCGGGCGCCACCCGGGTGGTCGTCGGGTCCCTGGCGGTCCGCGAGCCGGACACCGTCATCGACTGGCTCGAGCGCTTCGGACCCGAGCAGATCACCGTCGCGCTGGACACCCGGATCGGTGAGGACGGGGTGTGGAAGCTGCCGACGGCCGGCTGGACGGCGGTGGGCGAGCAGGACCTCATCACCTGCCTGCACCAGTACGACGGCTCCGGGCTGCGGCACGTGCTCTGCACCGACATCGGCCGGGACGGCACCCTGTCCGGACCCAACTTCCACCTGTACACGATGCTGACCCGGTCCGCGCCGCACCTGCTCGTGCAGGCCTCCGGCGGCGCCCGCAGCGTCGACGACGTGCGCGCCGCCCGGCGCATCGGCTGCTCCGGCATCATCCTGGGAAAGGCGCTGCTCGAGGGCCGGCTCACCGTCGGCGACGCCGTCCAGGAGGAGGCGCCGTGACGCTGGCCCGGCGGATCATCCCCTGCCTCGACGTGCGCGACGGGCGGGTGGTCAAGGGCACGCAGTTCCGCGACCACGTCGACATGGGCGACATCGTCGAGCTCGCCACCCGTTATGCCGCCGAGGGCGCCGACGAGCTCGTGTTCTACGACATCACCGCCAGCCCGGAGGGGCGGGGCGTCGACGTCGGCTGGGTGACGCGGGTCGCGCGGGCCATCGACATCCCGTTCTGCGTGGCCGGCGGCATCCGGTCCGTCGAGGCCGCGCGTGCGGTCCTGCACGCCGGGGCGGACAAGATCTCGGTCAACACCCCCGCCACCCAGCGCCCCGAGCTGGTCACCGAGCTGGCTCAGGCCTTCGGGGTGCAGTGCGTCGTGGTCGGCGTCGACAGCCTGCGCGACGCGGACGGGGTGTGGCGCATCCGCCAGCTCACCGGCAGTCCCGACGCGACCCGCGCCCTGCAGGTCACCACCCTCGACTGGGTGCGCCGCGTGCAGGAGCTGGGGGCCGGCGAGGTCGTGCTCAACTGCATGGGTTCCGACGGGGTCCGGACCGGGTACGACGTCGAGCAGCTCGCCGCGGTGCGTCAGGTCTGCGGGGTCCCGCTCGTCGCCTCCGGGGGAGCGGGTGCGCCCGAGCACTTCGTCGAGGTGTTCCGCGACGCCGACGTGGACGGCGCGCTGGCCGCGACCGTCTTCCACAACGGCTCGGTGCCGATCCCCGCCCTCAAGCGCACCCTGCACGAGGCGGGCGTCGAGGTGCGGCTCGTGGAGGAGCCCGCATGAGCGTCCCGGTGCCGCTCCTTCCTGAGGGGACGACGGTCGAGGAGGTCGACTTCGCCAAGAGCGGTGGCCTGGTGCCGGGCGTCGTCCAGCACGCCCGCACCGGTCAGGTGCTCATGGTCGGCTTCCTCGACGACGACGCGCTGCGCACGACGCTGAGCAGCGGCCTGGCCACCTTCCGCAGCCGCAGCCGGGGCGGGCGGTGGACCAAGGGCGAGACCAGCGGGAACGTCCTGAGCGTCGAGGCCGTCGAGGTCGACTGCGACCGCGACACCCTGCTGCTGCACGCCATACCCGCCGGCCCGACGTGCCACACCGGTGACCCGACGTGCTTCGGCGCGGCGGCGCTGCCGGGGTCGTTCGTCCACGAGCTCGACGAGGTGGTCCGGGGCCGCCACGAGCTGCGGCCGGAGGGTTCCTACACGACGGCGCTGTTCGACGGCGGCGTCCGTCGGATCGCGCAGAAGGTCGGTGAGGAGGGCGTGGAGACGGCCCTCGCCGCGGTGGCGCAGGACGACGAGGCGTTGCTGGGGGAGTCGGCCGACCTCGTCTACCACCTGCTGGTGCTCCTGCGCTCGCGGGGGCTGGGGCTCGACGACGTCGAGCGGGTGCTGCGCGAGCGCCACGGCTGAGACCGCAGCCCCGCTGCACCTCCTTCGCTCCACTCCGCCCACCAGTCCGCCCGCACTACCGGGCGGAAGTCCTGCTTCCCGTCGGAAATATCCGTCGGGAAGCACGATGTCTGCCCGGTAGTCAGTGGTCGGTAGTCGGTAGTCGGCACGTCGACGCGGTCAGCCAGAGGGGCGGGGTGCCTCCGCCGGCCGGGTGCTGCGCAGCCCGACCCCCGCCAGCTCGAGGTCGGCGAGCGCGCGCAGGGCGGCCGGGTCGCCGGAGCGGAAGGCGCCCACCGGGTCGGCGAATGCCGTCTGGAGCCGGCGCGGGTCCTGTCGCACGAGGGCACGCAGGGCGAGCAGCTCGATGGACTCCGGGTCGGCGACCTCCCGGCCGAGCGCGGCCGCCCGCCGCATCCACGCGACCCGCACGACCAGCCACAGCAGGACGACGAGCAGGATCGGGGTGGCCGCGGACAGGGACGCGACGACCCACGCCACCGTGGAGACCGACCTCTCGAGCTGGTCCGCGGCAGCCACGAGGTCGGTGCCGACGCCGGCCGCCCCCCGGAAGGGTGCGTCCAGGCGGCTCCCCACCAGCGGGATCTCCGTGACGGTCGCGGCCGCCTCGGTCATCCGGTCGCGCAGCGAGGTGCCGGCGTCCCGCAGGGGAACGGCCGGTGCCGCCAGCGTCATCACCAGGGCGTGCACCCAGCGGGCGACGAGCACCCAGAGCACCACCCAGGCGAGCACGAGGAGGTCCGCGAGCACCTGTCGGGTGCGTCGTCCTGGGGCATCGGCATACCAGCGCATGGGTCCAGTCTTTACGATCGGGGGGTGTCCGGCCCATCCTCTCCCCCCGTCGCCCCGCGCAGCCTGCTGCGCCGCGCCACGGACGGCTGGCTGGACCATCTCCGGGTCGAACGGGGGCGGTCCGAGCACACGCTCGCCGCCTACCGGCGCGACACCGACCGCTACCTCTCCTTCCTCGCCGCCCAGGACATCGAGGACCCCGCGGCCGTGACCGAGCAGCACGTCACCGCCTTCCTGGCGCACCTGCGCCGCGGCGACCCAGAGCGCCCACCCCTGGCCGCGACCTCGGCGGCCCGGGCCGTGGTCGCGGTCCGGGGCCTGCACAGGTTCCTCGCCGTCGAGGGCGAGGTCACGACCGACCCGGCGCAGGACGTCCAGCCCCCCACGCCGCCCCGCCGCCTGCCCACGGCCCTGAGCGTCCACGACGTCGAACGGCTCCTGCAGGCGGCCTCCGTCGGCGACACGCCGGCAGCCCTGCGCGACCGGGCGCTCCTGGAGGTCCTCTACGGCTGCGGGGCGCGCGTCAGCGAGGCGATCGGTCTCGACGTCGACGACCTGGAGCTGGGCCGCGCCGGGGACGGCACCGGGGGAGTGGTGCGCCTGTTCGGCAAGGGGAGCAAGGAGCGGATCGTGCCGATGGGCCGCTTCGCCCGGGACGCCCTCGACACCTGGCTGGTCCGAGGTCGACCGGGTATGGCGAGCGCCGGGCGGGGCACGCCCGCCGTCTTCGTCAACGCCCGGGGCGGGAGGCTGTCGCGCCAGTCGGCGTGGAACGCGATCCGGGCCGCCGCCGACCGGGCGGGCCTGACTGGTGACATCTCGCCCCACACCCTGCGGCACTCCTTCGCGACCCACCTGCTGGACGGCGGGGCGGACGTGCGGGTGGTGCAGGAGCTGCTGGGGCATGCCTCGGTGACGACCACGCAGATCTACACGCACGTCTCGACGCAGCACCTGCGCGAGGTCTACGCACAGGCCCACCCACGGGCCCGCAGCTGATCCCTCGACCTCTGGTCGAGGTTCAGCCGGTGAAGCCAGCCGGTGAGGACCGGATAGGGTCGACCTGATCGGCGGGAGGCCGAGCACGACGCGAGCGAGGTTGGAGAAAACACACGTGAACCGCGAGGCACACGCCACCTACGACCGCCTGCCCGGCACCGAGACGACGGGTGTGGGTCAGGACGGGCCGACCGGGCGTCCCCTGCCCGACTTCCCTGCTCCCGCACCGCTGACCAACCACGGCCCCGCGCGCATCATCGCGATGTGCAACCAGAAGGGCGGGGTCGGCAAGACCACCACGACGATCAACCTGGGTGCCGCCCTGGCCGAGTACGGCCGCAAGGTGCTGCTCGTCGACTTCGACCCCCAGGGCGCGCTCTCGGTCGGCTTCGGGGTGCGCACGCACGAGCTCGACCAGACCGTCTACACCCTCCTGGTCGAGCGCGGCGTCGACGTCCGCGACGTCATCCGCAGCACCTCCGTGCCCAACATCGACCTGCTGCCGGCCAACATCGACCTGTCGGCCGCCGAGGTGCAGCTGGTGGGCGAGGTGGCCCGCGAGCAGATCCTCGCCCGCGTCCTGCGCCCGGTGCTCGACGACTACGACGTCGTGCTCATCGACTGCCAGCCCTCCCTCGGCCTGCTCACCGTCAACGCGCTGACCGCCGCGCACGGCGTCCTCATCCCGCTGGAGTGCGAGTTCTTCGCGATGCGCGGGGTGGCGCTGCTCATCGAGACGATCGACAAGATCACCGACCGGCTCAACCCGCGCCTGCAGATCGACGGGATCCTGCCGACGATGTACGACGGCCGAACCCTGCACTCCCGGGAGGTCGTGCGCAGCGTCGTGGACCACTTCGACGAGCTCGTCTTCCACACCGTGATCAGCCGCACCATCAAGTTCCCGGACGCGACGCTCGCCGCCGAGCCGATCACGTCCTACGCCAGCACCCACGCCGGTGCCGAGGCCTACCGTCAGCTGGCGCGCGAGCTCATCTCGCGCGGCGGCTCGCCCTGACGGTGAAGACCGCTCCGCCCCGGACCGACGCGCCGGCGGCCCCGACACCGGGCGGAGTGCTCACCCGCTCGCACGCGGGGTTCGAGGTCCACCTCGCCGTCTTCTCCGGACCCTTCGAGCTGCTGCTCGGCCTCATCGCCAAGCACAAGCTCGACGTCACCGAGATCGCCCTGGCCAGCGTCACCGACGAGTTCATCGCCCACCTTCGCGCCGCGCAGGCCGACCAGGTCGAGTGGGACCTGTCGCAGGCCAGCGAGTTCGTCCTCATCGCGGCCACCCTGCTCGACCTCAAGGCCGCGCGGCTGCTGCCCAACGCGCGGGAGGACGACGAGGAGGACCTCGCCCTCATCGACGCCCGGGACCTGCTCTTCGCCCGGCTGCTGCAGTACCGGGCCTTCAAGCTGGTGGCCGACGAGCTGCGGCTGCGGATGGAGGGCGCGGGACGCATCTTCGCGCGCGACGTCGGCGTCGAGGAGCGCTTCGCCGCCCTGCTGCCCGAGCTCGTCCTCACCGTCACCCCCGAGCAGCTCGCGATGATCGCCGGGCGGGCGATGATCCCCAAGCCACCGCCCGCCGTCGGCGTCAGTCACCTGCACGCCCCCCAGGTGTCGGTGCGCGACCAGGCCTCGATCATCGTGGCCCGGCTGCGCGAGCACGGCACCGCCAGCTTCCGCGACCTCGTCAAGGACGCCGACACGACGCTGGTGATCGTCGCGCGCTTCCTGGCGCTCCTGGAGCTGTTCCGCGACGCCCTGGTCGCCCTCGACCAGGTGGAGGCGCTGGGGGAGCTGACCGTCCGGTGGACCGGCCCGGACAGCGGCCAGGTCGTCCTCGGCGACGAGTTCGACGAGGATGATGGGGTTCAGGACGAGGCCCCCGACCGTCAGGACGGAGCACAGGATGAGTGACGACGCCACTGCCCCCGCCCCGGAGGCGCTCCAGGTCGCGCTCGACCTGGAGCAGCTCCCCGGCGGGGCCAGGTCGGCTGTCGAGGCCGTCCTCATGGTCATCGACGAGCCGGTCACCGAGGAGGAGGTGGCCCAGGCGCTCGAGCTCCCGGTCGAGGACGTCGGAGCCCTGCTGGACGAGCTCGCCAAGGAGTATGCCGACTCGGCACGTGGTTTCGTGCTCCGCCGGCTCGGGGGCGGGTGGCGGATCTACACCCGTCCGGAATACGCGCCGGTCGTCGAACGCTTCCTCCTGGGCGGTCAGCAGGCCCGGCTCACCCAGGCCGCCCTGGAGACGCTGGCCGTGATCGCCTACCGGCAACCCGTCAGCCGCGCCCGCATCGGCGCCATCCGCGGGGTCAACGTGGACGGCGTCGTGCGCACCCTCCTGGCCCGCGGGATGGTCACCGAGGTCGGCCACGAGCCGACCGCCGGAGCCGTCCTCTACGGCACCACCGACCTGTTTCTCCAACGTATGGGACTTGACTCCCTCGACGACCTGCCCGCTCTCGCGCCCTACCTGCCGTCGGCAGAGGTGCTCGAGGAGCTGGCCGCGGAAGGACTCGCATGAACGATCGACAGCACCCCGGTGACGCCGGTGGACGTGGCCAGGGACAAGGCAGGGGCCAGGGTGGCGGAGGCCGCCGTCAGGGTCCGGGCCGTCCTGGTCGACCCGCGCCCCAGGGCGGCAGCGCAGGGCCGCGCCGTGCCGGCCGCCCGAAGCCGCCGGGCCGGGCCGGCCAGCCGTCGCGCCCGACGTCCGACGTCGACGTGCACGACCCGGACGGCGTCCGTCTGCAGAAGCTGCTCGCCGGTGCAGGGTTCGGCAGCCGTCGCGCCTGCGAGAAGCTCATCGAGGCGGGTCGCGTGCAGGTCGACGGGCACCTCGTCACCGAGCTCGGGGTCCGCGTCGACCCTGCCAAGCAGGTCGTGCACGTCGACGGCGACCGCGTCGTCGTCGACACCGACAGGGTCTACCTGGCGTTCAACAAGCCGGCCGGCGTGGTCTCGACGATGCACGACGACGAGGGTCGCCCGTGCCTGTCCGACTACGTGGGCCACCTCTCGGCCCGCCTCTTCCACGTCGGTCGTCTCGACCAGGACACCGAGGGTCTGCTGCTGCTCACCAACGACGGCGACCTCGCCCACCGCCTGCAGCACCCGGCCTACGGCGTGAAGAAGACGTACGTGGCCCAGGTCCACGGCCTGGTCGCCAGGGACGTCGGCAAGCAGCTGCGCGCGGGTGTGGAGCTGGAGGACGGGCTGGCCAAGGCCGACTCGTTCAAGCTCGTCGACTCGCTCCCCGGCCACTCGATCGTCGAGGTCGTCCTGCACGAGGGCCGCAAGCACATCGTCCGTCGGATGCTGGACGAGGTCGGTTTCCCGGTGGAGATCCTGGCCCGCACCCAGGTCGGCCCGATCCACCTCGGCGACCTGAAGTCCGGTCGCTACCGCCACCTGACGGCCGAGGAGGTCGCCCAGCTCTACCGCGCCGCCGAGCTCTGAGGCGGCGGCTCACAGGGCCACGGCCAGCGCCTCCGACAGCAGCAGCTCGCCGTCGACGGCCAGCCCCCGTCCGGTGAACCAGCCCGCCACCGTGGCGCAGTCGCGCTGCAGCAGCTCGACCCCGAACGGGTTGGCGACCAGGTCCACCACCTGCGGCAGGTCGATCGCCACGACGACCTCCCCGTGCAGGAGGAGGTTGTAGGGCGAGAGGTCGCCGTGCGCCCAGCCCAGGTCGGCCAGGCCGAGGACGACCTCACGCACCTGCTGCCAGCAGTGCTCGAGCAGGTCCGGGGCAGGTCGGGCCTGGGCGAGGCGAGGCGCAGCCAGCCCGTCGGGCGTGCCGACGAACTCCAGCAGCAGCTCGGTGTCCTGGACCGAGACGGGGTAGGGCACGGCCACTCCGGCCGCCCACGCCGCGCCGAGCGCCTCCCACTCCGCACGCGCCCACAGGCCGGCCGCCACCTGGCGTCCGTAGCTGGAGCCACGGGCAAGGGCACGCTGGTCCCGGCTGCGCTGCACCCCACGACCCTCGGTGTAGACGCTGCTGCGGTGGAACGAGCTGTGGGTGGCGTCGCGGTAGCGCTTGGCCGCGAGGAGGGACGACTCGCCTGTCAGCGCCGAGGCGCGCTCGAGCAGGAAGACGTCGGCCTCCTTGCCCGTCTTGAGGACACCGAGCTCGGTGTCGACGGCCCCGGAGTCCAGGACCACCCACTCGGGCAGCGGCTCGGGGCCGCGGTCGCCCCTGGCGACCTCCCAGTAGGTGGTGGGCCTGCGGGAGCCGTCCCCGGTCTCGGGCTCGTCGAGGCGGACGTAGTCGAAGGTGAAGAAGGGGTCGAGCTCAGCGTCGGCCGGGGCCGGCTGGTGGGGCTGTGACGTGGTCACGGGTGCTCCTGGGCAGAAGAGGACGGACGGTCGGCAGACCGGGGACGGTGTCGGACATCGGTCTCCTCCTCTTCTGGACGGGCACGGGGTAGGCCGCGTGCGTGCACCTTGCGTGCAGCATCGTCGCGCACCCCCGGCGGCGGCGGCAACGGCTTTTCGCACGGCCGGCACGTTAGGCTTGCGTGGTGCCCGACGCCCCCATCACCATCGCCATCGACGGCCCGAGCGGATCGGGCAAGTCGTCCGTCTCCAAGGCCGTCGCCCGCGAGCTCGGGCTCGGCTACCTCGACACCGGCGCGATGTACCGGGCCCTGGCGTGGTGGTGCCTGGAGCGCGAGATCGACCTCGCGGACCAGCCGTCGGTCGCCCAGGCCGCCCGTGAGCTGCCCCTCGTGATGGGCACCGACCCGGACGACAGCTCGGTGCGGGTGGGCGGGACCGACGTCGGCGCCGCCATCCGGGAGACGCGCATCAGCGAGCAGGTCTCGGCCGTCGCCACCAACCTCGACGTGCGCGCCGAGCTGCGCCGCCGTCAGCGCGAGCTCATCGAGCAGGAGCGCCGGCGGCACGGCGGGGTGGTCGTGGAGGGGCGCGACATCACGACGGTGGTGGCCCCGGACGCCGAGCACCGCATCCTGGTGACCGCCTCCGAGGACGCCCGGCTGAGCCGGCGCGCCACCGAGCTGCACGGCGCGGCCGCTGCCGAGCAGCTCGCCGCGACCCACGACCAGGTCGTCCGCCGCGACCGCGACGACGCCACCGTCAGCGCGTTCTTCGAGCCGGCCGACGGCGTGGTGGGGCTGGACACCTCCGACCTCACCTTCGAGCAGTCCGTGCGCGCCGTCCTCGACATCGTCCACGGCGCGGTCCCCGTGACCGCCGCCGGACCGCCCGACCCCGGCACACCCCATACCCCTGATGCTGAGGAGCACCGATGAGCCTGCCCACCGACCCCGACCCCAAGCTCGCCGCCTACGCGCACCCGGAGCGGCTGGTCACCACGCAGTGGCTCGTCGACCACCTCGGCGCGGACGGCCTGGTCGTGCTCGAGTCCGACGAGGACGTGCTGCTCTACGACACCGGGCACGTGCCCGGCTCGCTCAAGCTCGACTGGCACCTCGACCTCAACGACCCCCTGACCCGCGACTACGTGGACGGCGAGCGGTTCGCCGAGGTGATGGCCGAGCGCGGCGTCTCCCGCGAGACCACCGTGGTGATCTACGGCGACAAGTCCAACTGGTGGGCGGCCTACGCCCTGTGGGTGATGACGCTGTTCGGCCACGCCGACGTCCGGCTGCTCGACGGTGGCCGCGCGGCGTGGGTCGCGGAGGGCCGCGCGCTGACGACCGAGGTCCCCGAGGTCGAGCCGGGGGTCTACCCGATCGTCGAGCGCGACGACAGCCGTGTGCGCGCCTTCCGGGACGACGTGCTGGCGCACCTGGGCCGCCCGATGGTCGACGTCCGGTCGCCGGGCGAGTACTCCGGTGAGCTGCTGCACATGCCCGACTACCCGCAGGAGGGTGCCATGCGCGGCGGCCACATCCCCGGCGCGCGCTCCGTGCCGTGGGCGCGGGCGGCCAACGAGGACGGCACCTTCCGCGGCCGGGACGAGCTCGAGGCGATCTACCTGCAGGAGCAGGGGCTGACGCCGAGCGACGACGTCGTCGCCTACTGCCGTATCGGGGAGCGCTCGAGCCACACCTGGTTCGTGCTGACCCACCTGCTCGGCTTCGACAACGTCCGCAACTACGACGGTTCCTGGACCGAGTGGGGCAACTCCGTCGGCGTCCCGGTGGAGCGCTGATGCCCAGCACCACCGACCTGCCCGCCGCCCTCGCCGAGCTGGCCGAGGACTTCCACGCCGTCAGCGAGAGGGAGCGCCTCCAGCTGCTGCTCGAGCTCTCCCGGGAGCTCCCGGCGCTACCGTCGCGGTTCGCCGACAGCCTGGACTCGATGGAGCGCGTCGACGAGTGCCAGTCGCCCGTGTTCCTCGCGGTCGAGGTCGAGGACGACGCCGACAAGACCGTCCACCTCTTCTTCGATGCACCCCTCGAGGCGCCGACCACCCGCGGCTTCGCCGGGATCCTGCACGAGGGTCTCGACGGGCTGCCGGCCGAGCAGGTGCTGGGCGTCCCTGACGACGCGCCCTACCGGTTCGGCCTGGCCGAGGCGGTGTCGCCGCTGCGGATGCGCGGGATGGTCGGGATGCTGAGCCGCATCAAGCGTCAGGTCCGCCTGCGCCACGAGGTGCTGACCGCAGGAGGACAGACATGAGCGGGACGAAAGGTCACGACGGCACCCGCAAGGACGGCGTCGCTGACGGCGCCGACGGAGTCGAGGTCTTCGACGGCGTCGAGGTCGAGTGGACGGGTGGTCTCGACCCGGACGCCCCTGAGCCGGACCTGGTGCCGAGCGAGGACGACCTGCGTCTGGAGACGGCGCTGCGGGCCGGGCTGGAGGACTTCGAGCTGTCCGAGGAGGACCGCGCGCTGGTCGAGACCGGCGAGCTGCGTGCCGACGACGACGACGAGGACGAGTCCCGCCCCGTCGTCGCGATCATCGGGCGGCCCAACGTCGGCAAGTCGAGCCTGGTCAACCGGATCATCGGCCGCCGCGAGGCGGTCGTGGAGGACGTGCCCGGCGTGACGCGCGACCGGGTGGCCTACGACGCCGACTGGTCCGGTCGCCGGTTCACCCTCGTCGACACCGGCGGCTGGGAGGTCGACGCGACCGGGATCCACCTGCGGGTGGCCGAGCAGGCCGAGGTGGCCATCGAGCTGGCCGACGCGGTGATGTTCGTCGTGGACGCGACCGTGGGTGCCACCGACACCGACGAGCAGGTGGTGCGCCTGCTGCGCCGGTCCAAGAAGCCCGTCGTGCTCGTGGCCAACAAGGTCGACGACCAGCGCGGCGAGGGCGATGCCGCCGCCCTGTGGTCCCTCGGGCTGGGTCAGCCGTGGCCCGTCTCTGCGCTGCACGGCCGCGGCTCCGGCGACGCGCTCGACGCCCTGCTGGACGTCCTGCCCGAGAAGTCCTCCGTCTTCGGCGCCTACCGCCGTGGCGGGCCGCGGCGGGTCGCCCTCCTGGGCCGCCCCAACGTGGGCAAGTCGTCCTTGCTCAACAAGCTGGCGGGGGAGGAGCGTGTCGTCGTGGACGAGGTCGCGGGCACCACGCGCGACCCGGTCGACGAGCTCATCGAGCTCGGCGGCAAGGTATGGCGTTTCGTCGACACCGCGGGGATCCGTCGTCGGGTGCACCAGACCAAGGGTGCGGACTTCTACTCCTCGCTGCGCACCCAGACCGCGCTGGAGAAGGCCGAGGTGGCCGTCGTGCTCATCGACGTCTCCGCGCCGATCGCCGAGCAGGACGTCCGGGTGGTGCAGCAGGTCGTCGACGCCGGTCGCGCCCTGGTGATCGCCTACAACAAGTGGGACATCCTCGACGAGGAGCGCCAGTACTACCTCGAGCGGGAGATCGAGCGCGAGCTCGTCCAGATCACCTGGGCCCCCCGTGTCAACATCTCTGCGACGTCGGGCCGGAACGTGAAGAAGCTGGTGCCCGCGCTGGAGACGGCGCTGGCGAGCTGGGACCGGCGCATCCCGACCGGCAAGCTCAACTCCTTCTTCGGCGAGGTCGCGTCCGCTCACCCGCACCCGGTGCGCGGGGGCAAGCAGCCACGGATCCTCTTCGCGACCCAGGCCGACACCCGCCCCCCGAAGTTCGTGCTCTTCTCCTCCGGGTTCATCGAGGCCGGCTACCGCCGCTTCCTCGAGCGTCGGCTGCGGGAGGAGTTCGGCTTCGTGGGGAGCCCGATCGAGATCTCGGTGCGGGTCCGCGAGAAGCGCGCGCGCCGCTGAGTCGGCGCCGGTCCGGGCCGTGGGGTCGGCGCCGGTCCGGCTCGGCGCGGCATACTCCTCGGGGCCTTCGGGATTCGTGGCGTGGGGTCCGAGTGGGTTATGGTGATCCTCGCCTTCACGGGCCTCGGGCTGTGGCGCAGCTTGGTAGCGCACTTGACTGGGGGTCAAGGGGTCGCAGGTTCAAATCCTGTCAGCCCGACCGAGAGAACAGCGGCGCAAAGGCCCTGCCGGAGGAATCCGGCAGGGCCTCTGCCGTTCCCTCCAGTCGTCCCCTGACCACCAGGCCGGCCCTCCGCCCGCATCGCGAGACTATGGTCTGTGCCAACCGCGGGTGATGTGGCACCCGTGCAGACCATCGTCGAGCCGCTCTGCTGCGGCACGCCGGAAGCTCCCTCGTTCGTCCCCGGAGACGGGACGCCTCTCCCGCCTGGCCGTCGGACGCGGCAGCAGAAGTCATCGGGCTAGCCCTCTACACTGCCCGCTATGAGCACGGCGACGGGGGAACCTGCAGAGGACGGGCGCGACGGGCCCGACCTGCCGGTGAGCGACCGGCTCCTCACCCTGCCCAACGTGCTCAGCTTCATCCGTCTCCTCGGTGTCCCGATCTACCTCTGGCTCCTGCTGAGCGACCGCCTCGCCCTGGCAGGACTGGTCCTGGTGCTGTCCGGCTTCACCGACTACCTCGACGGCAAGATCGCGCGCCACTACCACCTCGAGAGCCGGCTCGGGCAGCTGCTGGACCCCGTCGCGGACCGTCTCTACATCGCGACCACGCTGCTCAGCCTCGCCTGGATCGACCTCATACCGTGGTGGTTGGTGGTCCTCCTCATGGCGCGCGACGCCCTCATCCTCGCCATGGCGCCCCTCGTGCGTCGGCACGCGCTGCCCATCCCGCCGGTGGACTTCGTCGGCAAGGCAGCCACCTTCAACCTCCTCGGCGCCTTTCCCCTCCTGATCTTCGGCCACGTCGAGGGCTGGTGGACGACAGCGTCGCTGGCGACCGGGTGGGCGCTGGTGTGGTGGGGTGCGGCGCTGTACTGGGTGACCGGCTTCATCTACGCCCGGCAGGTGCGGCAGATGCTCCGGCTGCGCGCGGGCCGGGAGGCCCGGGTATGAGGTGGTCGTCGCGTCCCGGCGTCACGCGCGACCCCGACCCCGCTGCCTCGATGGCGGTGCTCGAAGAGGTGCTGGACCCACCCGTGGGCCCGGGCTACCACTCGGCCGCAGAGGCCCGCGTGAGCGTCGGCCTCCCGCCCTCGCCGGGGTCCCGCACCTGGCTGATGCTGCTGACCGCCCTGGCCCTCGGCTTCCTCATCACCGTGTCGGCGGTGACCCTGCGCACCCCCGACCCGGCCGCCGCGGAGACACGCGCCCAGCTGATCGAGCGCATCGAGTCGGCCGAGGATGAGGGCGACGAGCAGAGCCTCAGGCTGGAGACCCTGCGCGCCGACATCCTGCTCCTGGAGCAGCGGCAGGCGCTCGCCGCCGAGGGTCCGGTGGCCGAGCGCGAGATCACCGAGAGCGGGGTGCTCGTGGGTGCTGGGACGGTCGAGGGCCCGGGCGTGGTCGTCGCGCTGGCCGACGCCACCCGTGCCGTCGACGCGGCACCCGGCGACGAGGCGGACCCGGAGCGGGTCAACGCCCGCGACATCCAGCTGGTCGTCAACGGGCTCTGGGCCGCGGGTGCCGAGGTCGTCGCGGTCAACGACCAGCGGCTCACCAGCATGTCGGCCATCCGGTTCGCCGGGGAGGCCATCATCGTGGACTTCCGGACGATCGCGCCGCCCTACGAGGTGCGCGCCATCGGGGACCCTGTCCGGCTCGAGACCGAGGCGACGACCGGGGCCACCGGCGCCTACCTGCGCGAGCTGCGCCAGCAGCTCGGGCTGCAGACCGAGGTCAGCGTGCGGGAGAACATCACCATCGGACCGGCCGAGCGGCTGTCCACCCGGGTCGGCACGGTGCCGGACCCGGAACAGACGGAGGAGAACCGATGATCCCGGTCCTGGGCCTGATCGCCGGCGTGCTGCTGGGACTCGTGGTGAGCCCGGAGGTGCCCCTGTGGCTGCAGCCCTACCTGCCGATCGCCGTGATCGCGGCGCTCGACGCCGTCTTCGGAGCTGCCCGCGCCTCGCTGGAGGGCATCTTCAACGACCGTGTGTTCGTCATCTCCTTCCTGTCCAATGTCGTCGTCGCCGCGCTCATCGTCTTCCTGGGGAACCAGCTGGGCGTGGGCGCCCAGCTCTCGACCGGCGTCGTCGTGGTCCTCGGGCTGCGGATCTTCTCCAACGTCGCCGCCATCCGACGACACCTGCTGGGGGCCTGATGGTGGTGGTCGACAAGGAGCCCCGCAAGCCCCGCGGGCGCGGCCGTTCGGAGCGTCCTTCGCCCACGCCGGCCGAGGCGCGCCGCAGGCTCTCCGCGCTCGGTCGGTTCCACCCCGCCCCGGGGCAGATCGTCGCGGCGGTGCTGACGGCCCTGCTCGGCGTCGCGCTCGTGGCCCAGGTGCGCAGCGCCGACGAGGCCGGCCTGAGCCAGCTGCGGCAGAGCGAGCTCGTGGGTCTGCTCGACGACGTCACCGGCCGCGTGTCCTCGCTCCAGCAGGAGGTCGTCCAGCTGGAGGCCGACCGGGCGCGGCTCCAGGGTGAGCAGGGTGACGTCGCGGCCGTCGAGGCGGCCCAGGACCGCCTCGAGTCCTACACCATCCTCGCCGGCACCGCCCCCGTCGAGGGTCCGGGCATCACCGTCTTCGTCAACGACCCGGACGGTGTGGTCACCCAGACCATGCTGCTCGACGCGATCCAGGAGCTGCGCGACGCCGGCGCCGAGGCCATCCAGGTAGGTGCTGTCAGGGTGGTCGCCTCGACCTGGGTGGGGACGGACCCGGATGGGCGGCTGACCCTGGACGGGCGCGTGCTCACGGCGCCCTACCGGATCAGTGCGATCGGTGAACCCCACACCCTCTCGGGGGCCATGGCGATCCCCGGCGGCTTCAGCGACAGCCTGCGCGGGGCCGGGGCGGGCGTCGACGTCGTGGAGAGCGACGAGCTGCTCATCGACGCGTTGCACGAGCCGCAGCAGCCTCGCTACGCTCGCCCCGTCGAGCCGACGGCGCAGCCGTAGGATAGACATGGCGTACCACCGGCCGGTCGCAGCGCAGCGCAGCGCCTAGCCCCTTCCCAAGGAGAGCGATGAGCACCCTGCAGTATCCCGACGACCTTCGCTACACCACGGACCACGAGTGGGTCCGGGACCAGGGGGACGGCGTCGTCCGCATCGGCATCACCGCCTTCGCGCAGGACGCCCTCGGCGATGTGGTCTACGTCTCTCTGCCGACCGTCGGCGACACGGTGGCCGTCGGTGACTCGGTCGGCGAGGTCGAGTCGACCAAGTCGGTCAGCGACATCTACGCCCCCGTGGCCGGTGAGGTGACGGGCGTCAACGACGCGCTCGACGCCACCCCCGAGCTGCTCAACACCGACACCTACGGCGAGGGGTGGATGTACGAGGTGCGGGTGGAGGACCCGGCCGTCCTGGAGTCCCTCCTCGACAGCGCCGCCTACCAGGCACAGCTCGACTGACCGACGGGCCTGTCGGCCCGCTGCACTAGAGTGGGACCGCCGGTCCGCAGCAGCGCTCCGGCGGGCCTGACGGCCCGGATACCACGCACGACAGAGGAGGTCAGCCCGTGAGCGACCGCGACCGTGAGCACCATGACCTCGGCGCCGACCCTTCCACCGCTCGCATCGGTCGTGGCGGTGACGTCCCGGCCACGGAGTACACCTTCGACGAGGAGCTCCCCAGGCTCTCGCCGGAGGACCAGCGCACCGTGGATGCACTGCGTCCCGGCACCGCACTGCTCATCGTGCTGCGCGGTCCCAACACCGGCGCGCGGTTCCTGCTGGACGCCGACGAGGTGACCTCCGGACGGCACCCGCGCAGCGACATCTTCCTCGACGACGTCACGGTCTCCCGTCGGCACGCCGTCTTCGCCCGGTCGGGGGAGGGTTACCTCGTCCGCGACGTCGGGTCTCTCAACGGCACCTACGTCAACCGGCAGCGCATCGACGAGGCCGAGCTGAACCCCGGCGACGAGGTGCAGATCGGCAAGTTCCGCCTGGTGTTCTACCGCGGACGCTCGTGACCTCTGCGGCCCGCGCCGAGCCCGGCGCGACCGGCATCTCCATCGGCACGGTGCTGCGTGCCCTGCAGCCCGACTTCCCTGACCTGACGATCTCCAAGATCCGCTACCTGGAGACCGAGGGGCTCATCAGTCCCGAGCGCCGCTCGTCGGGCTACCGCCTGTTCGCCGAGGCGGACGTCGCGCGGCTGCGGTTCATCCTCACGGCCCAGCGCGACCGGTTCTGGCCGCTGAAGGTCATCAAGGACGCGCTCGACCGGCTCGACCAGGGGCTGGACATCCCCGGACTGACCTCCGACGGGTCGGTGGTCCCGCCCACCCCCGCGCCGGACGAGGGTCCGGGCACCGCGGTCGCCGACCTCAGCGCGGCTGCCCTGCGGCGACGCCGGGCGGTGCGGATCACGCCGGCCGAGCTGCGGGAGCGGACAGGGCTGGACCATGCTGCCTACGGTCAGCTCAAGGCCTTCGGCCTGCTGCGCACCGATGCCTCAGGGCGCCACCACGCCGACGACCTCGACGTCGCGACGGCGGCCGCCGCGCTGTCCCGCTACGGCCTCGAGGCCCGCCACCTGCGCGCCTTCCGGGTGGGTGCCGACCGCGAGCTGGGTCTGACCCAGCAGATCCTCGAGCCGCTACGCCGCCGCAGGGCCCGCGGGGCTTCGGGTCCGGACCCCGCCGAGACCGAGGCTCAGCTGCTCTCGGCGATGCTGTCACTGCACGTGGCCCTGGTCCGTTCCGGCCTGGCCGACGGTCACTGACCGCACCGCCGTCGCCGACACGGGGCAGACACCTGCGCAGCTGCCCGCCGACGGGGGTACCGTGGGACGGGTGATAGAGCTCGACGTCCTCGGTGTACGGGTCGAGATGCCGACCAACAGCCCCATCGTGCTCCTTCGCGAGCGCGACGGGCAGCGGTACGTCCCCATCTGGATCGGCGCGCCCGAGGCCACGGCCATCGCCTACGCCCAGCAGGGCGTCGAGCCGCCGCGCCCGCTCACCCACGACCTCATGGCCACCATCATCGCCGAGCTCGACCACCACGTGGAGAAGGTGCACATCACCTCCCTGGAGGAGGGCATCTACCGGGCAGAGCTGCACTTCGACGGTGGGACCGTCATCTCTGCCCGCCCCTCGGACGCCATCGCCCTGGCGCTGCGCACCGGGTCACCGATCCTCGCGTCCGAGGACCTGCTCGACGAGGTCGGCATCACGATGGCGGTGGAGGAGGACGACGAGGTCGAACGGTTCCGTGAGTTCCTCGACTCGGTCTCGGCCGAGGACTTCGAGGAGGAAGCGTGAGACCGGGTCCCGGTCGCCGGCCCCGCCACGGCGCGTCGGTCGTTGACCCGGCGGGGTGGGCGCCCTACGGTCAGGGTGTGCACATCGTGCACACGAGTCACATCTGTCACACCCTCGAGGAGGATCGGTGAACGCTGGCGTAGACGCCCCCGGGACGCAGGCGCAGGCCCGTGCGGACCGACCGTCCCAGGGGATGCTGTTCACCGAGGACACCCCCGCCCTGGACGAGTCCATCGGCTACCGCGGCCCCACCGTGTGCGGCGCCGCCGGTGTGACCTACCGCCAGCTGGACTACTGGGCGCGCACCGGGTTGCTCGAGCCGTCGGTGCGCAACCCCAGCGGGTCGGGCACCCAGCGGCTCTACAGCTTCCGCGACATCCTCGTGCTCAAGATCATCAAGCGACTGCTCGACACGGGTGTCTCGCTGCAGCAGATCCGGGTCGCGGTCACGGCGCTGAGGGAGCGCGGCGTGCAGGACCTGGCCAAGATCACGTTGATGAGCGACGGGGCCAGCGTCTACGAGTGCACCAGCGACGACGAGGTCATCGACCTGGTCCGAGGTGGTCAGGGTGTCTTCGGCATCGCCGTGGGCAGCGTCTGGCGGGAGGTCGAGGGGCAGCTGGCCCAGCTCCCCAGCGAGCGCGCCGACGAAGGCCTCTCCGAGCACCCCGGGGACGAGCTCTCCGCGCGACGCCGCGCCCGCAAGTCCTCCTGACCGGACCTGGCTGGTAGATTGAGCACTGCCGTCGACGCCGCGTGGGAGAGACCTCACCAGGACCGGTGAGGCGCCGAAGGGGCAATCTCCCCGACAAGCTCTCAGGCGCCCAGGACCTCGCGGATCAGGCAACTCTGGAACGTCGCGTCCGCGCGCCGGACAGAGGGGGAGGGACTGCACCCCTGCCCCCTGCCCGAGGAGAGTCGATGAGCACCACCCACCACGAGGCTGCCGACACGGGGACGGTCGTCACCGACGACGCCGCCCCGCAGGACGCCACCACGCTCGTCGACTTCGTCGGGCGGCACGTCGGCCCGCGCGAGTCCGAGATCGCCACCATGCTGCAGACCCTCGGCCACGAGAGCCTGGAGTCGCTCATCGAGGCAGCCGTCCCGCAGGCGATCCGCTCGCGCACACCGTTGTCGCTGGCCGCGGCCCCCACCGAGCAGGCGGTGATCGCCGAGCTCCGCGCGCTGGCCTCCCGCAACCAGGTCCTCACGCCGATGATCGGGCTGGGCTACTACGGCACCCAGACCCCGCCCGTCGTGCTGCGCAACATCTTGGAGAACCCGGCCTGGTACACCGCCTACACGCCCTACCAGCCCGAGATCTCCCAGGGTCGGCTCGAGGCCCTGCTCAACTTCCAGACGGTGGTCACCGACCTCACCGGCCTCGACATCGCCGGTGCCTCGATGCTCGACGAGGGCACCGCTGCAGCCGAGGCCATGGCGCTGATGCGCCGCACCAGCAAGGTCGCTCAGGACGCCGTCCTGCTCGTCGACGTGCACCTCTTCCCGCAGACCCTGGCCGTCGTGCAGGCCCGCGCCCAGGCCGTCGGCTGGGGCGTCGTGGCGAGCGACCTCACCGCCGTCACCGACGCCACCTCGCTGCGGGTCGCCGCCGGCGACCGCGACGTCTTCGGCGTCATGGTGCAGTACCCGGGCGCGGACGGCCAGATCAGGGACTTCACCGCCCTGTCCGCAGCGGCCCACGAGGCGGGCGCGCTGGTCACGGCCGCCGCCGACCTGCTGGCCCTGACCCTCCTCGCACCCCCTTCCCGTTGGGGTGCCGACGTGGCCGTGGGCACCACGCAGCGCTTCGGTGTGCCGCTCGGCTTCGGAGGTCCCCACGCCGGCTACCTGGCCGTCCGCGCAGGGCTGGAGCGCACGCTGCCCGGACGCCTCGTCGGTGTGAGCGTGGACGCGGACGGCCACCCCGCCTACCGCCTCGCGCTGCAGACGCGGGAGCAGCACATCCGCCGGGAGAAGGCCACGAGCAACATCTGCACCGCGCAGGTGCTGCTGGCCGTCATGGCCTCCATGTATGCCGTGTGGCACGGGCCGGACGGGTTGCGCCGCATCGCCCTGGAGACGCACGCCAAGGCCCGCACCCTGGCCACCGCCCTCACCTCGGCGGGCGTCGAGCTGGGCGCCGACACCTACTTCGACACCCTCACTGTCCGCCTCCCCGGCCGGGCCGCTGACGTGCTCGCCGCCGCCCTCGAGCGCGGGATCAACCTGTGGCAGGTGGACGCGGACACCGTCCTGCTCTCGGTCGACGAGGTCACCACGCTGGCCGACCTGCGCTCCGTCGCCGAGGCCTTCGGGGTGGACGCGCCGGACTCCATCCCCAGCGTGCCGTCTCCCGGCTGGGGCGGCCTGCTCCGTGCCGACGACGAGCCCTACCTCACCCACCCGGTGTTCAGCAGTCACCACAGCGAGACCGCGATGCTGCGCTACATCCGCTCCTTGTCCGACAAGGACTACGCCCTGGACCGCGGGATGATCCCGCTGGGGTCGTGCACGATGAAGCTCAACGCCACGACCGAGATGGAGCCGATCACCTGGCCCGAGTTCGGCGCCCTGCACCCGTTCGCCCCGCACGCGCAGACGGAGGGGACCCGCGAGCTCGTCCGCCAGCTGTCGGAGTGGTTGCTGGAGATCACCGGCTACGACGACATCAGCCTGCAGCCCAACGCCGGCGCCCAGGGAGAGTTTGCGGGCCTGCTGGCCATCCGGCTCTACCACCTGGCCAACGGCGACGACCAGCGCACGGTCTGCCTGATCCCGGCCAGCGCGCACGGAACCAACGCCGCGAGCGCCGTGATGGCCGGCCTTCGGGTCGTCGTGATCAGGAGCACGACGGACGGTGAGATCGACCTCGAGGACCTGAGGGCCAAGATCGACCAGCACCGCGAGCAGCTGGCCGCCATCATGATCACCTACCCCTCGACGCACGGTGTCTACGAGGAGACCATCACCGAGCTCTGCGACCTGGTGCACGAGGCCGGCGGCCAGGTCTACATCGACGGCGCCAACCTCAACGCCCTGCTGGGGATCGCCAAGCCGGGCGAGTTCGGCGGCGACGTGTCGCACCTCAACCTGCACAAGACCTTCACCATCCCGCACGGCGGCGGCGGGCCGGGCGTGGGACCGGTGGCCGTGCGCTCCCACCTGGCCCCCTACCTGCCCAACCACCCCCTGGACACCGAGGCGGGGCCCGAGAGCGGCCCCGGCCCGATCTCCGCAGCCCCCTACGGCTCGGCGGGGATCCTGCCGATCGCCTGGGCCTACATCCGGCTCACCGGTGGCGCGGGCCTGACCCGCTCGGGCCAGGTCGCGGTCCTCAACGCCAACTACGTCGCGGCCCGCCTGCGGGAGCACTACCCGGTGCTCTACACGGGCAAGAACGGACTGGTGGCCCACGAGTGCATCCTCGACCTGCGTGAGCTGACCAAGCAGACCGGGGTCACCGTCGACGACGTCGCCAAGCGGCTCGTCGACTACGGCTTCCACGCCCCGACCATGTCCTTCCCCGTCGCGGGCACCCTCATGGTCGAGCCGACGGAGAGCGAGGACCTCGGTGAGATCGACCGCTTCATCTCGGCCATGATCGCGATCCGCGCCGAGATGGACGAGGCCGCCGCCGCCGGTGTGGAGGACAGCGTCCTGCGCCACGCCCCCCACACCGCACTGTCGCTGGCGGGGGAGTGGGACCACCCCTACGACCGCATGACGGCGGCGTTCCCGCCCGGGGTGGACCCCGCCCGCAAGTACTGGGCCCCCGTGCGGCGCATCGACGGGGCGTACGGCGACCGTCACCTCGTCTGCTCCTGCCCTGCCCCGGAGGCGTTCGAGGACTGACCCGGTATGACGAGGGGCCCCGGGGGACCGACATCCCCGGGGCCCCTCGTCATACCGGGCCCGGGTGTGTTTGGATCATCCCCATGGGCCAAGAGGTCAGTCAGAGCGATTTCACCCGCGAGCAGCGGCTCACCTTCCGCGCCAAGGTGCTCAGCGACCTTGACGTGTTCGAGCGGATGCTCGAGGGGAGCAGGTTCGACTTCACCCGGCCCCTGATGGGACTGGAGATCGAGCTCAACCTCGTCGACGGCGACCGGCTGGCGCCGGCGCTGATCAACCGCGAGGTCCTCACGGACCTCGACGAGGAGGACTTCCAGACCGAGGTCGGCCGCTACAACATCGAGATGAACGTCCCGCCCCGCCCGATGGCCGGCGACCAGGCGGTCCGGCTGGAGCGGTGGCTCTCGCAGTCCCTGCGGCGGGCCGGCGACGCCGCCCGCGGGCACGACGCACGGGTCGCCGCCATCGGCATCGTGCCGACGCTGATGCCCGAGCTCTTCGAGGGCAGCTGGCTGTCCGACGGCATGCGCTACCAGGCGCTCAACGACTCCCTCATCCGCGAGCGCGGCGAGGGCTTCGAGCTGGACATCCACGGCCCCACGGGGGAGCGGGTGAGCAGCTACCACGACACGATCGGGCCGCTGTCCGGCTGCACCTCGGTCCAGCTGCACCAGCAGGTGACGCCGCAGGACTTCCCGTTCTACTGGAACGGCGCCTCGATCATCTCCAGCGTCCAGGTGGCGCTCGGCGCCAACTCGCCCTACCTGTTCGGGAAGCGGCTGTGGGCGGAGAGCCGCATCCCGCTGTTCACCCAGATGACCGACACCCGCTCGATCGAGCTGAAGCACCAGGGCGTGCGGCCCCGCGCCTACTTCGGCAACGGGTGGATCACCTCGATCTTCGACCTCTTCGAGGAGAACGTCCGCTCCTTCCCCGCGCTGCTGCCCGAGACCTCCGACGAGGACCCGGTGCAGGTGCTGGAGTCGGGGGGCGTCCCCTCGCTCAAGGACCTCAAGCTGCACAACGGCACCGTCTGGCGCTGGAACCGGCCCATCTACGACACGATCCAGGGCGTGCCGCACCTGCGCGTCGAGAACCGGGTCCTCCCGGCGGGCCCCACCGTCGTGGACATGGTCGCCAACGCGTGCTTCTACTACGGGCTGCTCGAGGCGGCCACCTCCAGCGGTCGGCCGATCTGGACGAAGATGCCCTTCGCCACGGCCGAGAAGAACTTCATGGACGCGGCCCGCAACGGCATCTCCAGCACGCACACCTGGCCCGGCTTCGGCACCGTTCCCGTCGTCGACCTGGTCTCCAACCACCTCCTCAACGTCGCCGACGACGGGCTGGCCGCGCTCGGTCTTCGGCGCGAGGTGCGCTCGCACTTCCTCTCGGTCATCGAGGGTCGCTGCCAGAACCGCCAGAACGGTGCCAGCTGGCAGATCGAGACGACGGAGACCTTCGAGGCGGCGGGCTACTCCCGCGAGGACGCCTTGCGCGAGATGTTCCGCATCTACATGGACCACAGCGAGGACAACCTCCCGGTGCACAGCTGGCCGGTCCCCACCGTCGAGGCGCTCAAGACCGCCGCCGCCGCGGAGGAGTGAGGGCCGCACGGAGACCGTCGGACCGCCGCTGGCAGACTACGGCCCATGTCCGACGACGCCCACCGCTCCGTGACCCTGACCCGCACCGGGTCCGCCACCTTCGAGGCCCGCAACGTCCGGGGGGGCACCATCCCCGTCGGCAGCGGGGGGGAGGACCCGAGCGCCTTCACCCCCGTCGAGCTGCTGCTCGTCGCCATCGCAGGGTGCTCCGGCATCGACGTCGACCTGCTCACCTCGCGGCTGGCCGAGCCGGAGTCCTTCGAGATCTCGGCCGGAGGAGACAAGGTCCGCGACGGGGACGGGAACCACCTGGGACCGATCACGGTCACGGTCTCGGTGACCTTCCCCGACGGGCAGGCCGGCGACGCGGCGCGCGACCGCCTGCCCGACGCGGTCGCCAAGTCTCGCGACCGCCTGTGCACGGTGTCGCGCACCGTGCAGCTGCCGACCCCGGTCAGCTACGAGGTGAGCGGTCCCGCGTGACCGCCCGCCCAGGATCGTCCGGGTGACGACCACCGGTCCCGGATCGGCCGCGTGCCCACCGCACTGAGGCGCACGCTCGGTCTCTCCGACGCGGTCACGATCGGCCTCGGGTCGATGATCGGCGCGGGGGTCTTCGCCGTCTGGGGCCCCGCCACCGCGGCCGCCGGAGGCTGGGTCCTGCCCGCCCTGGCCGTCGCCGCCGTCGTCGCGGTCTGCAACGCGCTGTCCTCGTCCGCGCTCGCCGTCCGCTACCCCTCCGCCGGCGGCACCTACGTCTACGGCCGCGAACGGCTCGGCGAGGTCTGGGGCTTCCTTGCGGGGTGGTGCTTCGTCGTCGGCAAGACCGCCTCCTGCGCCGCGATGGCGATGACCGTCGGTGCCTACCTGGTGCCGGGGGCCGAACGGGTGGCCGCGGTGACCGCCATCCTCCTCGTCACCGGTCTCAACCTGCTCGGGGTGCGGCGGTCCGTCGGCGCGTCCCGCGCGATCGTCGCCGTCGTCCTCTGCGCCCTGACCGGCGTGCTGGTCGCCGCGCTGTGGCCACGGGCCGGCTCGGGCATGGCGCTGGAGCTCGGTCGGGTGGTCGGGGGCGACGGTGCTCCCGACGCCCACGGGGTGCTCCAGGGTGCTGGACTGCTGTTCTTCGCCTTCGCCGGCTACGCCCGGATCGCCACCCTGGGCGAGGAGGTCCGCGACCCGGTCCGGGTCATCCCACGGGCGGTCGTCGTCGCGCTGGCCGTCGTCCTGGTCCTGTACCTGACGGTGGGCGTGGCGGTGCTCGGCGTGCTCGGTCCCGACGCGGTCGCCGGCTCCGCCGCCCCGGTGGCCGACACGGCGGCCGTCCTGTGGGGCGCCGATCTCGCCTGGGTGGTGCGCGCTGCAGCGGGTCTCGCCGCGCTGGGTGCGCTGCTCAACCTCGTGCTCGGCATCTCCCGCACCGCGATGGCCATGGCGAGGGACGGGAACCTGCCCCGCCGGCTCGCGACGGTCTCGAGGACGGCGGCGGTGCCCCGCACGGCCGAGGTCGCGGTCGGGGCCGTCGTGCTCCTCGTGGTGCTCGTCGCAGACCTGCGCGGAGCGATCGGCTTCTCCAGCTTCGGCGTCCTGCTCTACTACGCGGTCGCGAACGCCGCCGCGTTCACCGTGCGCGACCAGTGGCGCGGGGGCGCGGTGGTCCCGGTCCTGGGCCTGCTGGCCTGCCTGACGCTGGCGGCTGCCCTGCCGTCGTCCTCCGTGATCGGCGGGGGCACCGTGGTCCTACTCGGCCTGGCTGTCCACCTGCTGCGGCGCCACCAGCGGGGCGCTGCCCCCTGACGGGCCCTCGGCCCCCGAGGGCAGGGTCCCGGTGTGCAGGTGCCCGGCGTCGCGCAGCTGCGCCTGCACCGCGTGCGCCCCCTTGATCCCCATCAGCGCGCGCGGGTGGACCGGTTGCCCCGACCGGATCACCGAGATCCGGCCGTTGGGCTCGAGCACCGCGAGCGCCACCTGCGAGGGGTGGCTGACGCCCGCCTGCCGCATCGAGCTCCACAGCACCGGCATGCTGAGCCCGTAGTGGCGCAGGCTCTCGGTGCGCACCTTGCCGTCGACGGCCAGCACCACCGCCCGTGCGCTGGGCGCCGAGGGGCGCAGCTGCGGCAGCGGGAGCCGGCGCAGGCCACGGAAGATGAGCTCGAGGAGGGCGAGCGTGCCGATCGCGATCAGCCCACCGGCGAGCGTAGGGACGTGGCCCATCGTCGTGCGGCCCACGATCGCACCCAGCACCGTGACGACCGCGAGGTCCAGGCTCCGGGGACTGGAGTAGAGGCGCTGCCCCCACAGCCGCAACACCGCCCCGAAGACGAAGTAGATCGTCACGGTGCTGATGACCACGCCCAGGGCCGCCGTCGGGGGGACGCCGAGGTAGTACCACAGGTCTCGCATGACCAGCATGGTCGCAGAGCCGACGGACAATGCGGTGGCGTCCGCTGGGCGCGCCCTCCACACTGGGGGCATGAGCGACCAGGGGACCCTCTCGACCGCAGCGCAGACGGCATACCGGTGGGGCCACCTGCGCCCCGAGGACGTGACGGCCTGGGCGGACCTCGTCAACCACCTGGCCGTCGTCGACCGCACCGAGGAGTCCTACGGCGAGGCCGACCTCCTCGAGGAGCTCGCCTTCCCGGGCTTCGATCCCGCCACGGACAGCGTCGCGGTCTGGGACGGCACCACGATGGTCGCGTTCGCGACGGCACAGGTGCCGCAGACCCCCGACCACGACGGCCACGGACGCGGGTATCTCGAGGGTGGCGTGCGGGAGAACCACCGGGGGAGGGGGATCGGGCGGCGGCTCATGGACCTGGTCGAGCCCCGGGCCGCGGAGCTGGTCACCCAGCGGCACCCGGGCCTGGCGGCCTACCTGCGGGCCGGCGGGGGCCTGGAGGGGTCGTCCGCCTCCGCGATGCTCGCCAGGCGGGGGTATGCCGTCGTCCGCTGGTACAACTTCCTCACCCGCCCGCTGCGGGACAGCCCGGCCGTGCCGGCCCCCGAGGGGGTGGCGCTGGTGTCGCCCGGTCCGGAGCACGAGGCTCCCGCGATGCTGGCCCACAACGCGGCGTTCCGGGACCACTGGGGGTCGGGGCCGATGGCTGCCGAGCCCTGGCACGAGCTCTGGACGGCCAGGGCCTCGCGCCACGACGTGTCGACGCTGGTGCTGTCCCCGGAGGGCGAGGTGATCGCCTACGTCCTCTGCGGGCAGTGGGTCGAGCGCGAGCTCTACGTCAGCATCGTCGGCACCGTTCCCTCGGCGCGGGGGCGCGGCCTGGCCGCCGACGCCCTGAGGCGCACGATCAGCCTCGCGGCGGCGACCGGGGAGTTCGACCTCATCGGGCTCGACGTGGACTCCGAGAGCCTGACCGGGGCGACCCGGCTCTACGAGCGCGTCGGGTTCGACCTCAAGCACCAGACGATGGCCATGCAGCGCGACCTGCCGCTGGACTGAGCCGGCGGCGCGCCACGTAGGGTCGGGTCCGTGAGCGCGACAGGACACCCCCCGGCCGGACACCCGGTGCACAGCACGCTCGTGGGCGACCAGGGACCGGTCGTCGCCTTCTTCCACGGCCTCTTCGGCCGCGGCCGCAACTGGACCTCGATCGCCAGGGCGCTGCGGCCGGACTTCCGGTCGCTGCTGGTCGACATGCCCGACCACGGGTCGTCCGCCTGGAACACCTCGTTCGACTACGCCCGGGCGGCCGAGCAGGTGGCCGAGCACCTGAGCTCCGGGGTCGCGGCCGACGGTCCTGTCCACGTCGTCGGGCACTCGATGGGCGGGAAGATCGCCATGACGATGGCGCTGGCCCACCCCGAGCTGGTCGACCGACTGGTCGTCGTGGACGTCTCGCCGACCGGCACGGGTGAGGTGAGCGAGTTCGAGCACCTCCTGGGCTCGCTGGCCCGGGTCGAGCTGTCCGGTCTGGAGAGCCTCGGCGACGCGGACCGCCAGCTGGCGCGGGACGTGCCCCAGCCCTCGTTGCGCGGTTTCCTGCTGCAGAACCTGCGACGTGACCCGGCCACCCACACCTTCGGCTGGCAGCCCAACCTGCAGATGCTGCGCCGGGACCTCGCCGCGATCACCGGGGACATCCCGCACGAGGGCCGGACCTTCGACGGTCCGGTGCTGTGGATCGGCGGCAGCGGGTCCGACTACATCACCGACGCCCAGGTTCCCGCGATGCGGCAGCTGTTCCCCCAGACGGTGCGGATGACGATCAAGGACGCCACCCACTGGGTGCACTCCCAGCAGCCGGAGGTCTTCAGCGCCGCGGTCCGGCACTTCCTCTCGGGCGAGTGAGGAGGAGGACCACTACAGTGCTGCCATGGCGCGCTTCGTGGACATCCACCCGCACGACCCGCAGGCACGGCTGATCGGCCAGGTCGCGGACGTGCTGCGCGGAGGTGGCCTGGCGGCGTTCCCGACGGACGCCTGCTACACGCTCGGTGCCCGGTTGGGGGACCCCGACGCCAAGCAGCGCATCGTCGACATCCGCCGGCTCGACGACAAGCACCACTTCACGCTGATGTGCTCCGACTTCGCCCAGCTCGGGCAGTTCGTCCAGCTCGACAACGCGGTCTTCCGCGCGGTCAAGGCCGCGACCCCGGGACAGTACACCTTCATCCTCCCCGCCACCAAGGAGGTGCCGCGGAGGCTGCTGCACCCCCGCAAGAAGACCGTGGGGGTGAGGTTGCCGGACCACCCCATCTGTCAGGCGCTGCTGGCCGAGATGGGCGAGCCGCTGCTGACGAGCACCCTGCTTCTGCCGGGCGAGGACGAGCCGCTGAGCATGGGGTGGGAGGTCAAGGAGCGCCTCGACCACCTCGTCGACGTCGTCGTCGACGGCGACCAGACGGGCTGCGAGCCGACCACCGTCGTGGATCTCTCGGACGGCACGGCCGAGATCGTGCGCGTGGGCTCGGGCGACCCGAGCCCGTTCGAGTAGGTCAGCCGACCGGCTCGAAGGTCAGCACCCCGGCGTCACCGGTCAGCTGGCCCGCCACCTGCTGGCCGATGGTCTCCTCGATGTGCGTGCGTCGCTCGACGGTCGGTGCGTCGGTCGTGAAGCGCAGACCGCTGCCGCCGCCACCTGCACCCTGCACGACGGTGATCCGCACCGACCCACCCTCGCGGAAGGGGATCGTGTAGCCGTCCTGCTCCCGCAGCGAACCGCGGTGCAGCTGGGCCTCCTCGATGATCTCGTCCAGCCGCAGCTGCGGCTCGTCGACCGCCAGGAAGGCCGTGCTCCGCTCGTGAGCGCCGAGGGGCACGGCGTCGAACGTGTTCGACATGATTCGACCAACTTCCTTCGTCGTCCGCGGGTGTCGACCAGGGGGCCGACGGTGCGGTGCCCATCATGGCAGGCGCGGGGGCGCTCGGGCTCGCCGGGGCGGCGGGGGGACGAAGGGTCATGGCCACCGAGATGTGCCGCAGGTCGCGCGGAAGGCCGGGTGCAGGGCAGCGGTCGCGGCGCCCTCCTCCGGGGGATCAGTCCGCGCGCACGAGGTGCACCATCACCTCGTGGTGCCCGGTCTGGGGAAACATGTCGAACAGCCGCGCCGACCGCACCCGCAGGGACGGCATGCGACCGAGGTCCCGGACCAGGGACCGCACGTTGCAGCTGGAGTAGACGACCTCGCGCACGCCGGACGACTCCAGCCGGTCGGCGAGGGAGCCGATGCCGCGACGTGGCGGGTTGACGACGACGCAGGCCGGACCCGTCCCCGAGGCCAGGTACGACGTGGCGTCGGCCGCGACGAAGCGCGCGCGGTCCGCGCCGAGCTCCGCCGCGCTCGTCCGAGCGCTGGCGACCGCCTCGGCCGACACCTCCACCCCGAGGACGTCGCGGTCGGGCCTCGCGAGATGGAGTGCGAACCCACCGGCACCGCAGTAGAGGTCCCACACGGAGCCGGACGTCGCGTCCACCCATGCGCAGGCCTGGCGGTAGAGGGCGGCGGCCACCGCGGTGTTGGTCTGGAAGAAGCTCCGGGGCCGCAGGTGCAGGGTGATGCCGTTGACCCGCATCGGCAGGGTCGACGCGGGGGTGAGGACGATCTCCTCCTCGCCCTCCAGGACCGCCTTGTGCTCGGGCTGGAGGTTGACGCTGACCACGCGGGTCCCGGGCAGGCGCGCGGTCAGCTCCGCCACGAGCTCACGCACGCGCGGGAGCTGCCCGGGGGATCGGAGCACGAAGCGGGTCATCAGCTCCCCGTCGGGGGAGTGGGTGACCAGCAGGTGCTTGAGCTCGCCCTGCCGGCCCGGGACGTCGTAGGGCCGCAGGCCGGAGGCGGCGACGAGCTCGGCGAGGACCGGCACCGCCTGTGCCAGACCCGGCTCGTGCAGCCCGCAGTGGCGCAGGTCGACCCCACGTCCCTGGGCGTCGAGGATCCCCAGCGTCGGGGCGCCGCGTCGTCCGCCGACGACCAGCTTGGCCTTGTTGCGGAAGCCTGACTCGGCGCTGGCGAACGGCTCCTCCCACGTGGCGGCGGGGGCCGCGTCCACCAGCGCCCCGGAGACCGCGCGCTGCTTGCCCGCCAGCTGCACGGCATACCCCGTGCCCATGAGGGTGCACGAGCGGCAGGCGCCGGCGTCGAAGTAGGAGCACTCCACGGTCAGGGGCGTCCGCCGGTGCGCATGGCGTCGGCGGACCACCGGCCGGCCCCGGTGAACGCCAGCGGCAGGGCGAGCACCGCGTAGAGCAGGGCGGCCTCGCCCGTGAGTCCGCCGGTCTCGGTGAGCAGCGTGTAGTCGAGCCGAAGGTAGATCATCAGCGCCCAGATCGTGACCATCATCGCGGCGACCAGGAAGGCGGCCGGGCGCGTGAAGAGACCGAGGGCGACGAGCAGGGGCAGGGCCACCTGGCCGAGCATCACCATCCAGGCGAAGAACTCGGGTGCCTGGGCACCGACGACGTTGGAGTCGACGGTCTCCACGAAGGCAGCCATGTCGGTCGCCTTCGCCAGCCCGTGGGGGACGAGGAGGAGCAGCCCCAGCCGGAGCAGGAGGAGCCCGAAGTCGGTGCCCCTGCTGCGGCCGCCCCCCAGGTCATCCTGGTCCTCCCAGCGGTCGTAGACGTCGCGGTGGTAGTCGTCGTGGTCGTCGGGGTCCTCAGGGGTACGGGGTTCGTCGCTGCCGGACGACATGCGGGTTCAGCCCGTGCCGAGCGCCGCGCGCAGGGACCGGGCGTCCCGGGCGAGCAGCTGCTTGTCCCGGGGGCGCTTGCGAGCGAGGTCGAAGTCGTCCGGGCCGGTCGCGGCGAAGACGTGCAGGTGCGCGTGCGGCACCTCGAAGCCCTGCACGATGAGGCCGACCCGCTCGCCTCCGAACGCCTCGAGCTGGGCCCGACCGACGCGGGCCGCCACCTGCATGAGGTGCGCGACCGTGTCACCGTCGAGGTCGACCCAGTGCGCCACCTCGGCCCGCGGCACGACCAGCGCGTGACCTACGGTCAGCGGCTCGATGTCGAGGAAGGCGACGCAGACGTCGTCCGCCCACACCACCTCCGCCGGGATCGAACCGTCGATGATCCGCGTGAAGAGGGTCGTCATGCGCCCAGCCTAGGTCTCGCGCCGGGCCGGACTGCACCCACCACATACGCGTGCGGTTGTCAATGGGTAGAACTACCCATGCCGCAGAGGTGGCCGGGCTGCTAGACCAGCAGCAACCAGCGCGGTCCGTCCACGAAGGCAGGGAGTCTGGAATGAACGACGTACGCACCCGACCGTTGATCCTGGTGCGGGGGTTCGGGGGTCTGGACATCGGCTCCGAGCAGGCCAACGCCTACCAGGGCTTCAACGAGGGGACCGTCTACCCGGGTCGGCGGGGGGACAACTACATCTACGAGGGCTTCCTGCTGCGGGCGCTGAAGTCGACCTCCTACCGCTACACCGACGCCACCAACGTCGTGGGCTACTACTCCAGCGCGGTCACCTCCCCGGGGGGCGACCTGGACGGCTGGGAGGAGACGGAGACCAGTGGCACTGTCGTCATCGACCACCAGGTGGCCCGCCGCGTGCTGCGCGAGGCGGCCGCCGGCACCCTGTGGGTCTACCGCTTCTACGACCTCAGCCCGCGCAGCCTCCAGCGCTACGGCGAGGGTCTCGTGCAGGTTATCGGGCTGATCCGCAAGGCGGTCGAGCGCGACGAGGCCGGCTCCTTCGACGGCGTCGACCTCGTCTGCCACAGCATGGGCGGGCTGGTGATGCGCGAGGCGCTGCTGGCCATGCACAAGGACGCCCCGGGGTCGGCGGCCGAGCTCGTCCACCGCGTCGTCACCCTCGGGACCCCGCACCGGGGGATCGCCTTTCAACGGATGCCGAGGTGGCTCGTCGACTCGTTGCCCGGGGCCAAGGCCGGCTCCGACGAGCTGGAGTCCTTCTCCCCGGAGAGCACGCGGTTCCTGGAGCTGGAGAAGGCCTTCCCGGTCGAGCGGATCCTCACCCTCGTCGGCACCAACTACCGCAGCTACGGCGTGGGTCCGGCGAGCGTGCTCAACCGGCTGTCCTCCCTCTTCGACGAGGGCACGCTGGCGACCAACCGCAGCGACGGGCTCGTCAAGCACTCCGCCGCCCAGCTGCCGGGGGCCCCGCGGACCTTCGTCCACAAGAGCCACGGCGGCCCGGACTCCGTGGTCAACTCCCGGGAGACCTATGAGATCGCCATGCGCTTCCTGCACGGGACGCACAAGGTCAGCCTGTGGCTGGAGGGGGCGAAGATCACCCGCGGCAAGGACTGGTTCGGCAACAGCGAGTTCTACTTCGGCGTCAGCATCAAGCCCCGCTACGTCGACTTCGAGCTGTTCCACCAGAGCGCCGAGGCCGAGAACTGCTACGGCCCGTTCGCCAAGGACGACCTGTCCGACGACCTTCCCGACCTGGCCACCGAGCTGCGCAAGCCGCTGGCCGAGCCGGGGGACCGCACCAGCGGGTGGGCCGGCCCCGACCGACTGGTCTGGGAGGGCTGGGTCGACGCCGGCGCCAAGCCCTCGGACAGCGCCCCCGGTATGGTGTTCCGCCTCGACGTCTACGTGGGGGAGCGGGACGTCAACGGGATCGGGTTCTCGGACAACGTCATCTTCCGCAAGCAGTACTACGTCCAGGCCTTCCCGGGCGTCGACGCCGAGTTCTTCCTGCACACGGGGGAGAAGTACCTGGTGGGACGGAACGCCCGCGGGGTCGAGGAGCTGCGGGAGGTCGCCGCCGCGGAGGCTCACCTGGGGACCAAGGCCTCGGTGCAGCGCCTTCCCGAGATCCGGACCCGCCCCGGCTGGTACCTGGACGTCGACGGGACCGGGTTCTCCGGTCGGATGCGCGTCGCGATCGCCGCCAACCGGCAGGGCTGAGCGCACGAGGCCCCGGCGCGTCGTGCGCCAGGGCCTGGTCGGTGCCAGGGGCGGCGGAGTCCACGGCGTGAGCGTCGTGCGCAGGTCCGCGCATACTTGATCCTCGTGACCGATCCGACGCCCACGCGCCCCGTCCGCCTGGGCCTGCGGGCGAACGCCGCCCAGTTCGCGCTCCTGGTAGCGGTCAACGCGCTCGTCGGGGGCATGGTGGGCCAGCAGCAGACGGTCCTCCCGCTGCTCGCCGAGCAGGAGTTCGGACTCACCGGCTACACGTTCATCTTCACCTACGTGGCGGCCTTCGGGATCACCAAGGCGGTCGCCAACTGGTTCGCCGGGACGCTCTCGGACCGCTGGGGCCGCAAGCCCGTCCTGCTGCTCGGGTGGCTGTTCGCCGTGCCCGTGCCGATCATGCTCATCCTCGCCCCGAGCTGGGGGTGGGTGATCGCCGCCAACGTGCTGCTCGGCATCAACCAGGGCCTGACGTGGTCCACGACCGTCGTCATGAAGATCGACCTGGTCGGTCCCTCGCAGCGCGGCCTGGCGATGGGGCTCAACGAGGCCGCCGGCTACGGCGCTGTGGCCGTGACCTCCCTGTCCGCCGGCTACCTGGCGGAGCAGTACGGCCTGCGTCCGGCGCCCTTCCTGCTCGGGATCGCCTACACCGCGCTGGCGCTGCTCCTGTCCGGGGCGTTCGTGCGGGAGACGCGGGGCCACGCGCACCACGAGGCGGCACGGCACACCCCCCGCTCCGACGGTCTGCACGACCACCTGCACGCCGACCTCACCGACCGTGAGATCGTGGCGCAGACGAGCCTGCGCGAGCCGGCCCTGTCCTCGGCGTGCCAGGCCGGCCTCGTCAACAACCTCAACTTCGGGCTCTCCTGGGGCCTGTTCCCGCTGCTGTTCGCCACGACCGACCTCACCGTCGGGCGGATCGGTCTGCTGTTCGCGCTCTACCCCGGGGTGTGGGGCGCCGGGCAGCTCATCACGGGGGCGCTGTCGGACCGGGTGGGGCGCAAGCACCTGGTGACCACCGGCATGGCCACCCAGTCGGTCGCGCTCGTCCTGATCGCCCTGGGGGACGGCTTCGCCGGCTGGGCGGTCGGCACGGTCCTGCTGGGCGCGGGCACCGCGATGGTCTACCCGACGCTGCTCGCGGTCGTCGGCGACGTGGCGCACCCGGCCTGGCGGGGGAGGGCGGTGGGGGTCTACCGGGTCTGGCGCGACCTGGGCTACGCGGTCGGCGCGGTCCTCGGGGGGCTCGTCGCGGACGCGCTGGGCCTGCAGGCGGCGGTCTGGGCCGCCGCAGCGGTCAGCGCCGTCTCGGCGGTCGCTGTCGCGGTGCGGATGTACGAGACCCACCAGCCGGCCCCGCGCCCCGGCCACGGCTGACCCGCTGGCGGACCCTGGTCGCGCGGTCCCTGCTCTGCCATGCTGGGGGCATGCCGCGCACCACGGGTGGGGCGTCGAGGCGGACCCCACCCTCGCCGATGCCGTCCGAGGTGGCCGAGGACCTCGCCGGGCTGCGCGCCGAGCTGGACCGGGTGGTGCCCGCCAAGGTCGGGGCCAACCTGCTCATCGGCACCTGGAACCTGCGTTCCCTGAGCGGCTACACCGACCGGTGGACGTCCAGGGCCACGGACAGCCCCAAGCGCGACTGGCACTCGATGGCCTGCATCGCCGAGGTCGTGTCCCGGTTCGACGTCACCGCGGTCCAGGAGGCCCGACGTGACACCAGCGCCCTGTTCGCGGTCCTGTCCCTGCTGGGCGAGGACTACCGCGTCGTCGCCTCGGACGTGGCCGAGGGGGACAAGGGCAACGACGAGCGGCTCGCCTACGTCTACGACGCCCGGCGGGTCCAGCCGTCCGGGCTGATCGGTGAGATCGTGCTGCCGGACGACGCGCAGAACGACGTCAAGCAGTTCGCCCGCACGCCCTACGCCGCCGGCTTCGTGCGCAACGAGGTCGAGTTCATCCTCACCACCGTGCACGTCCTGTGGGGCAAGAAGCCGGCCGACCGGCTGCCCGAGCTGACCGCGTTCGCGCGGTGGATGCGGACCTGGGCCGACCGCCCGAGGGACTGGAACCGCAACCTCATGGTCCTGGGGGACTTCAACATCGACCGGCACGGGGACCCGCTGTGGCAGGAGTTCTTCGCCACCGGCCTGTACCCACCGGCGGTCCTTCACGACGTGAGCCGCACCATCTTCGACGACGACCGGGACCGGCACTACTACGACCAGATCTCCTGGTTCAGCCCCACGCTCGCCGACGGCACGACGGAGTCACGCCTGGAGGGCATCCGCTTCGACCAGGTCGGCGGCAACGTCGACTTCGTGCCGCACGTGCTCACCGGCTCGGGGCTGGACCGCACCCAGATGTCCTGGCGCATCAGCGACCACTACCCGCTCTGGCTGGAGTTCACGGTCCCGGGCTGAGCGGCATACCCGCTGGTGGGAGGGGTGGCGTGCCGAGGCGCCAGACCGTTGACGCAGCGGCAAGCGGGGAGGACAGTGTGGGTCATGCGCGCACCCACACGGCCCGCCCTCGGCACTGCAGCCCGCGCCGTCGCTGCGACCCTGGCCGCTCTCCTGCTCTCAGGGTGCGGGAGCGGCGGGGGACCGGCCGGGGACGGCGGGTCCCCGCCGACCGCCTCGACGTCCGCGCCGGAGGTGACCCCCGCGGACCCGACGACCGAGCCCGAGGTCGAACCGCAGCCGGCCGACCCGACGACGGAAGACCTCGAGGCCACCGAGGAGGCCCAGCCTCCGCAGGACGCCGGCGTCGCCGTCGCGCTCGCGGGCCTGCCCGTCGGCGGGTTCCCCGAGGTCTCCGCGGACGACCCCACGCTTCGCTGCGTCCGCGTCAACTGGTCGGGCCCGCCCGACCTGCCGGCCGGGCTCAACCTGGAGGTCACGCGGTTCGACCTCGCGCCGGACGGTGTCTTCCAGGTCGTCGACGGGGGCTGCTCGGGACAGCTTCCCGGCTGTCTGTCCACCCCGGGGGTCCTGGACGACTCCGCCCAGTGCGACGTCGCCGTCCGCCAGGTGTCGCCCAGCGTCGACGGTGTCGGCAGCATCGGGCTGGCGGAGGGGCGGATCACCTGCGAGGCACCAGACGCGTGGCGGTGCGAGGAGTTCGTCCGGCAGCTGGCGACCGCGGGCACGCCTCGTCGGATCGAGTGGGACGACGCGGTCGTGCCGCCGCCCGTCACCGACGTCACCGACGTCACCGACGTCACCGACGCCCCAGACGCCACCGACGCCACGCAGGACGGGTGAGTCCGTGGCCGAACCGACCGTGGCCGACCACGTCAGCCGGTGGCTGGGCATCGGCAGCAGCGTCATCGCCCCCCTGACGCTGCTCACGACCCTGCTCTTCTACTTCGGCTACGTCTCCTCACGGGCCCAGTTCCGCTACTTCGGCATCGATGTCGACACGGTGAGCCTGTCCACGACCGACTACGCGATGCGCAGCCCCGCCGTGCTCCTCGTGCCGTTGCTCGTCCTCGCCCTGGCGGGGATGGCGCTCCTGCTGCTCCACCTGCGCGTGCGACGGCACCCGCCCTCGAGCCGCGCGGTGGGCGTGGGTATGGCGCTCGCGCTCCTGATGGTGGGCGCCGGCCTGGTCCTGCTGCTCGGGTTCGCGTGGTTCGGAGAGTGGCCGCCCTACGCGCTGACGACCCCGTTCCTCATCGGCACGGGCGTCGCGCTGCTGACCTACCTGTTCTGGCTGCCGACGGCGCCGGCCTGGACGTACCGCTCGGAGGACGACCGCGCCCGGTGGGTGCGGCCGGCGGTGAGCGCCCTGGGCGCCGTGGTGGTGGCCACCTGCCTGTTCTGGGCCACCGCGACCCTGGCCGAGTGGACCGGGCGCGGCAACGCCCTGCAGACCGCACGCGACCTGGACCAGCTCCCGCTCGTCATCCTCGACACCACCGAGCGTCTCTATCTGACGGACGGGATCACGCAGGAGAGCGTGCTGCCGGCGGGGGAGGGGGAGCTGTTCCGCTACCGCTACCGCGGTCTGCGGCTGCTGATCCAGGGCGAGGACCGGATGTTCCTCGTGCCTGAACGGTGGTCGCCCAGCAACTCGACGGTGGTGGTCCCGGTCGACGACGGCGTGCGGGTGCAGTTCCGTTTCGTCAACGACGCACCGTGACCACGACCTACCACTGTGGTATGTTGCCGTGATGGATGATGAGCCGCCGTGCAGCACGTGATCCTCGGCCTGCTGCTGTCAGGACCGCTGTCGGCCTACGACCTGCACAGACGCTTCACGGCCGGCATCTCGCTGTTCTACAGCGCCAGCCTCGGCGGGATCCAGCGGGCGCTCGCGCAGCTGCTGGCCGACGGATCGGTCACCGCGTCGAAGGCCGATGACACGAGGCGGGGCAGGACGGCGTACGCCGCGACGGCGCGAGGGCGCGAGGCCTGGCGCGCCTGGATGCTGGAGGAGCAGGTGACGGGCGTCGACCCCGAGACGACGATGCTCGCCAAGGTCTACCTGCTGGGTCTTGCCGACGCACAGGACCGGCCAGAGGTCCTGCAGTCCGTCCGTCGCCGGGCGGCCCGGGACCTCGAGGCCCTCCTCTCCCGGGAGCTGGAGCTTGATGCCCTCGACGACGTGCCGGCCGGGTCGCAGGACGTCTTCGGCCACCAGCGGGCGACCCTCGACTACGGCATCCGGTCCCACCGGCTGGCGCTGACCTGGCTCGACGAGCTCGTCGAGCGCGTCGCGGGGGAGCGGTGAGCTCGACCGCGGCCGCGGTCGCCACCGTCGTGCTGGGGGCGCTCGCCGCCCTGCAGGTGCTCGTGGCGGCAGGGCGACCCCACGGGCGTCTCGTCTGGGGCGGGCAGCACCCCGTCCTCCCGGGGCGCCTCCGGGTGGCGAGCCTCCTCTCGGTGCTCCTGTATGCCGTGTTTGCGGCGGTCCTGCTCGCGCGGGCCGGGATCGTGACGGGCGGGGACGACAGGCTCGTGGTTGTGGCGACGTGGGTGCTGCTCGGCTACTTCGTCCTCGGGACCGGGGTCAACGCAGTCTCGCGCAGCACGCTCGAGCGGCGGACGATGACGCCGGTGTGCGCGGTGCTCGCCCTGGCGACGCTCGTGGTCGCGCTCGACCTGTGATCGGCGACGTGAGGGGGAGGCCGTCATGGAGCTCCACCGGCGTCAAAGACCGGGGCCTGCTCCTCGCCTACTTTACATAATGTGCCTTATCGGCGTTGTATCTGCCGGTCGCCAGCCCGCACCGCGACCCGCCGCGCGCCCCGATGGCTGAGCACGAGCGGCATACCCGCGACCATAGCCACCGTGGCATCCTCACGCCATGGACATCCGCGATCTCCGCCCGCCCGTCGACAACGGACCCTGGCCCACGATCACCCACCACCCGCCGATCAGCTCCGACGGCGTGCGCGGAGCACGCTCGTGGACGGGCCTGACCTACGCCCTCGTGCCCGGCTACCGTCCTCTCGTGCTCGACCTGCACGTCCCCGAGGGCGCCGGGGCCCCCGTGCCGCTGGTGGTCTGGGTCCACGGTGGCGGCTGGGTGGAGGGCGACCGGCGCTACGTCCCGCTGGAGTGGCCCCAGCAGGCGCTGTTCGACAAGCTTGTCGCCGCCGGGGTGGCCGTCGCGACGGTGGACTACCGCCTCCTCGAGGAGGCTCCGTTCCCGGCGTGCGTGCACGACTGCGTGGCCGCGGTCCGCTACCTGCGCCGGTATGCCGGGGAGCTGGGCCTGGACGCCACCCGCGTCGGGGTGTGGGGCGAGTCGGCGGGTGCGCACCTGGCTGCCATGGTCGCCTTCCTGGGCAGCGACCCGCACGCCGACGACAGCCTGCTCGGGCGTGTCGGCGTGGGAGAGGGCGACGTCGGGGTCGACGCCGCGGTCCTCTACTACGGACCCGACACGCTCGGCCGGCTGGTGAGCGACATCGCCGGAGAGGGCGGGGACGGCCTGTCGTGGTTCGGGGACGACGAGAGGGCGGCGGCATGGCCGGGTCCCCCTCCAGCCAGCGCGGCACGTCATACAGGTAGAGCTGCTTGCCCCACTGCAGCCCGGCGAAGGCGCGGCGCGCGACGAGCGCGTCCTCCTCGCTCGTGCCGGCGGGCAGCACGGTGCCGTAGAACTCGTCGCACTCGGCGCGCCGCCGCTCCAGCACCTGGTCGAAGGTGGACTCGGGGTCGGGGCGCCCGCCGACGTCGGTCATCCGCAGCCGCACGGTGACGCTCTCGCCGGGGGCGACCTCCTCGAAGCTCCACCAGAACGCCATCTTGGTGCCGCGCTGACGGGGGTTGCACGCGTCGGCCTGCCCGTGGACGACCGCCCGGTCGATGGAGTCCTTGGGGTAGGGAGTGTGGTCGGCGGGGACGGCGTCGGCACCGAAGATCGCGGCGATGTTGGTCTCGTTCTCGCAGAACAGGGTGCGCGGCGAGCCCTCGGCGCGCACCTCGACGAGGCCCAGCTCGGGGTGCTGCGCCCGGACCGTCACGGTGCCGTCGCCGTCGACCCCGCCGTGGCCGGGTCCCCCCTCGTCGAGCTCCAGCACCGGCCGGCGGTCGCCGAGCCCCCAGCTCCACGTGTTGCGGAACCACAGGTGCGGAAGCAGGTGCAGGGGCGCTGCCTCGGGCCCGTGGTTGGTCGCCGTGATCTCCAGGCAGATGTCGCTCGGGCTCCCCTTGGCGTGCGTCACCCGGACGTCGAAGAACCGGTCCTCGTCGAGGACCCCGGTGTCGGTGAGCTCGTACTCGTCGTCGTCGACGCCGCGCTCGCCGTTGACCCGCACCAGCTCCTCGTAGGGGTAGGCGGCCTGCGGGTAGCGGTAGAGCCAGGAGGCGTAGCTGTGCGTGGGCGTCCCCTCGATCGCCCACCAGTACTCCTTGACGTCCTCCCCGTGGTTGCCCTGCGGGTTGGTCAGCCCGAAGAGCCGTTCCTTGAGCCGGTCGTCGCGCCCGTTCCACAGCGCCAGGCCGAGGTTGAGGTGGCCGTCGACGTCGCACAGCCCCGCCAGCCCGTCCTCGCCCCACCGGTAGGTGCGCAGGTGCGAGTGGTCGAACGGGAGGTAGTCCCAGGCGTTGCCGTCGGCGGAGTAGTCCTCGCGGACCGTGCCCCACTGGCGGGCCGAGACGTAGGGCCCCCAGCGCCGCCAGGCCGCGTGCGCGTCGTCGGAGTCGGCCAGTCGCTCGTGCTCGGCTGTGGTCACGAGCCCAGACTATGACCAGTCTCCCCCGGCCCGGCAGGACCGTACCCGCTGCGGCGCAGCCACGTTCTCTGCCAGGCTGTGCGGATGGGCAGGCAGCCATCGACGGTCGACCAGGGCGAAGGGCTCTACTCACTCGACGAGGCGGTCGCCGCCCTCGCCGGGTGGAAGATCGGGCCGGTGCGGGCGTGGCTGGAGGACCAGCTCCGAGTCGCACATCCGGGCTGCGCCGCCGACCTGGCAGCGCTGGAGGCGAGCGCGTGGTGGAACGACGGGCTCGACCACGAGGTCGACCTCCCCGGGGCCGTGGAGCGGCTGTGGGGCGCGGCCGTGGACGACGACGACGCCGCCGCGACCCTCGTGCTGTTCGTCAGGTTCGCCTCCATGCTCGCGTGGGAGCAGGAGTGGGAGGTCGACGGCATCAGCACGGTCGTCGACATGGTGACCGGGCTCGTAGCGGCGGATGCCCGGCACGACGTCCGGTCCGCTCTGCAGCTCCTGTCCTTCCTCCTGGAGGAGTTCCGCGTCGAGTCCGCGTCGCTGGGCGGCACGCTGAAGGACTGGTCGTGCGCGGCCCGGGATGCCGCCGCCGAGGCGGCCGTCGTCCAGGACGAGGTCGGGCGAGGTCCTCGCAGCACCGTCCGCGACTACGTCCTCACCGAGATCGGTCGGGAGGTGGACTACTACGGGGCCGTGGCCGCGGCAGCGGGGGCCGTGGACGGCCTCCCTTCCGACGGCGGGGTGGGCCTGACCGCCGCCGTGGACCGTCTGCTGCGGGTCGAGGCGCACGAAGACCCGATCGACCGGTCGGAGCTGCGGGCCCACCGGCTCGGCCTGGAGGCGCTGCAGGACGCTGTCCACCGGCCCTGGCTGCGACTGTCCAGCGGACGCCTGTCGGTGCTCTACCCGTTCGCGCTCCGGGGGCTGTCCCCGGCCGCGGTCATCGAGCGGTCGTCGAACGCCGACGGCTGGTGGCTCGGCGGCGCCCCCGTGGTCTCCCGACGACCCAGCCTGCCCATCAACGACATGTGGCGCACCGACGACCCCCTCGGCCGGGGGTTCCGGGGCGTCGCGCTGAGACTCCCCGAGGTTCTCCTCACGGACGCGCACGGCAAGGAGAGACTCGAGCTGCACCCCGAGGTGTGGCTCAGCGAGCTGGGCAACCATCTGCTGCGCCTGGACGCACGACTGGTCGACGCGACCCCCCTCGACCTGGAGCACGTGCTGCGGGTGCTGGGACCCGAGGGGGCTGAGCTCGACCTGCCGGCGCACAGGCTGCGGTCGATCCTGCCATCGCCGGACGACCGCCACTGGGCCACGCTGGCCGCCTACGCCGAGGCCGTCCTGGTGGATCTCGCGGCGGAGCTGTCCGGCGACCCGGACGGGGGCGACGCGCTCACCTTCTTCCCCTCGCTGGTCACCACCGTCCTGGTGGTCGACCAGGCCGAGTCGTGGGTGCCCGCCACGGGTCACCGGGCGCCGGTCGAGGACGGGGCCGAGCTGAGGAGCCTGGTCGGTGCCCAGATCCTCACCCAGCCCGTGGGGATCGTCACCTCCATCGGGCAGTGGATCCTGACGGCACCCGGTCCGGTCGTCGAGGACGTCACCGGGACCGGGCGGGGTTCCTGGATCGCGCGGACGGAGAACACCGCGACCGTCGTCGCCTTCGAGTACCCCTCCTACGCCCTGGACATGCTGACCGACTGCGTCATCTTCACGGCCTCCCTGACCGGTCTGTTCGCCGGCTGGAACCACGACCTCTCCGCGTTCAACGACGAGCTGGCCGAGCACCTCGGCACGATCAACGTGCGGCTCGAGTCCGAGGAGACCGCACCCACCTCCGAGGAGATCCGGGTCGTGGAGCAGGAGCTCGAACGCCGTCAGCTCCTCCTGCACGACATGGTGGCCCGGTGCCGGTCGGTGATCATGTTCGTCGAGGCGCCGACGCTCCTGGGGTCCCCCATCATGCGCTCGCTCGTCGACCGGTTGCTCGCCGGCTCGCAGTACGAGCGCATGGTCAAGGGGTTCAACGACTCGGCGTCCGCCCTGGCCGCCGGCCGCATGGAGTCCGTGCTGGCCAAGGTGCGCGTCCAGCTGGAGACGCTGGAGCAGGAGGAGGCCACCCGTCGGGAGCGGAAGGTACGGATCGTCACCGAGGCTCTGCTGGCAGGCGTCGCGGTCGCCGGCATCTCAGGAGTGGCCAGCCTCATCCAGGCCGGCTATGACATGGGGCCGGTGGCGACGGTGCTCATGGTCTCGTTCGTGCTCACCCTCTCGGTCCTCATCGCACTGGTGGTCTGGTTGTCGAACCGGCGAGAATGAGGACATGATCACCGCCGTCTCGGACGTGCCGACGCTGACGCGTGTGCACCACGACCTCCTGGTCCCCTCCTTCCCACGAGAAGAGAGGGGCACGCTCGAGGAACTGGTGGCAGGCACTCGCGACGGCAGCCTGCACGTGTGGGTCGCGCACTCCCCCGGACCCTCGGTCCCACCGAGCGGCGGGACGCCCGGACCGCCTGCCGCGGACGACGACCTGGCCGGCGTCGCCGTCGTGTGCACCTGGCCACAGGCCCCGCACGCGGCGCTGCTCGGGTGGCTGGCCGTGGGTGGGCGGGAGCGTTCGCGCGGGGTCGGCGCGGCTCTCCTGAGCCACGTGCTGCGGCAGTTCGAGGACAGCATGATGCTGGCCGAGATCGAGCCTGCGGACGGACCGATAGGCGACCCCGTCCATGGGGACCCGCGAGCACGCGTCCGCTTCTACCACCGGCACGGGGCGCGCCGGCTCGCCCTTCCCTACTGGCAGCCGGCGACCGGACCTGGCACAGGCCCGGTGCAGCTCGACCTCGTGGTCCTCCCCGCCCCGGGCCAGCGCCCGCCCGACCGGGTGCCGGCCGGGCCGGTGCGCGAGCTGCTCGAGGCCTATGCCCTCGCCGAGCTCCCCGACCCGCTGGCGGGCCCTCTCGAGGCAGCAAGCCGCGGGCCGCACATCAGCACCGAGCCCCTCATGTCCTGACCGCAGCCCAGCTCAGACGGCGAACGCCTCCAGGTGTCCGTGCAGGTCCTCCTCGACCTTCGCGCTCATGCGCGTGCCCTCCGGGGTGTGCTCCTCGGTGAGGATCTCGGCCTCGTCGTGCAGCCGGGCGACGAGGTCGCCGCGCGAGTAGGGCACCAGCACGTCGACGAGGATGTGCGGCCGTGGGAGCAACGCCTCCAGTGCCTCCACGAGCCCGGGGATGCCCTCCCCGGTGCGCGCCGAGACGACGACCACGCGGGGGTAGGCGGCGCGGAGCCGGTCGAGGACCTCGGGCTCGGCGAGGTCGGCCTTGTTGACCGCGATGAGCTCGGGCAGGCGCAGCGCCGCTCCGTCCTCGACCTCGGCCAGCACGGTGTGGACCGCGCTCACCTGGCTCTCGGGGTCGGGGTGCGAGCCGTCGACGACGTGCAGCAGGACGTCGGCCTGCGCCGCCTCCTCCAGCGTCGAGCGGAAGGCCTCGACCAGCTGGGTGGGCAGGTGGCGCACGAAACCGACGGTGTCCGTGAGCGTGTAGCCGCGACCGTCGGCGGCCTCGGTCCGCCGTACCGTGGGGTCCAGCGTGGCGAACAGCTGGTTCTGCACCAGCACGCCGGCACCCGTGAGCCTGTTGAGGATCGAGGACTTGCCGGCGTTGGTATAGCCGACGATCGCGACGCTCGACACCTTGTGGGCACGGCGCGAGCTGCGCTTGGTGTCGCGCACGGTCTTCATCGCCGTGATGTCGCGGCGCAGCTTGGCGATCCGGGTGTTGATCCGGCGCCGGTCGAGCTCGATCTTGGTCTCGCCAGGACCGCGCGAGCCGATGCCCTCACCGCCGGCGACCCGGCCACCCGCCTGCCGGGACATCGACTCGCCCCAGCCGCGCAGACGCGGCAGTAGGTACTGCAGCTGGGCCAGCTCGACCTGCGCCCGGCCCTCCCTGCTCTTGGCGTGCTGGGCGAAGATGTCGAGGATCAGCGCGGTCCGGTCGATGACCTTGACCTTGACGACGTCCTCGAGCGCACGCCGCTGGGACGGGCCGAGCTCGCCGTCGACGATCACCGTGTCGGCGCCCTCGGCCGCCACCACGTCACGCAGCTCCTTCGCCTTGCCCGACCCCAGGTAGGTGGCGGGGTCCGGCTTCTGGCGGCGCTGGATCAGGGCGTCAAGCACGGTCGAGCCGGCGGTCTCGGCCAGGGCGGCGAGCTCTCGCATCGAGACCTCGGCGTCATCGGCGGTCGTCTGCCCGTCGTCGGCCCAGACCCCGGCGAGCACGACGCGCTCCAGCCGCAGCTGGCGGTACTCGACCTCGGTGACGTCCTCGAGCTCGGTCGACAGCCCCTCCACGCGACGCAGCGCGGCGCGCTCCTCACGGTCGAGCTGGTCGCCGTCACCGGAGCCCTCGTCCCACACCCGCCCGTCCTCGAGCAGCTGGGGGTCGTCGATCAAGGACTCGGAACGCCGGTCGAGCACGCTCGAGCGGCGGGCGGGGGTGGCGGGGTCGTGCGGCTGACTCATGGTCTCCTTCGGGTATGACGTACCTGTGGCCGTCGGTCGCGGGGCCGCTCGTGCGGCCGGGCCCTCGTCCCACTGTCTCACCGGTCAACGCCGCGGGCCACCGATTTCTGCCCCACCCCCTCCACCCGTCGCGTCTACACTCGGCCCGTGCCCACGGACCACTACTTCACCGCGCAGCCGGCCTCGGACGGGGAGCTGCGCAGCGTGCAGGTCCGGCTGGCCGACCAGGACGTCGACGTCGTCACCGCAGGTGGGATCTTCTCCCCCGACGGCGTGGACCGGGGCAGCGTCGTCCTGCTCAAGGAGGCGCCGGCGCCACCGGCGGAGGGCACCTTCCTCGACCTCGGGTGCGGGTGGGGACCGCTCGCGCTGACTCTCGCCCTGCGATCGCCCACCGCGATCGTGCACGCGGTCGACGTCAACGAGCGCGCGCTCGACCTGTGCCGTCGCAACGCCGGGTCGGCGGGCTGCAGCGGGATCCGGGTGTCCACGCCCGACGCTGTCGACCCCACGACGACCTTCGACCTGATCTGGTCCAATCCACCGATCCGGGTCGGCAAGGCCGTGCTGCACGACCTGCTCACGACCTGGCTGCCGCGCCTGGCCCAGGGACCCGCCAGTGCGGCATACCTCGTCGTCCAGAAGAACCTCGGCGCCGACTCCCTGCAGAGCTGGCTCGGGGACGCCCTCCCGCCGCTGATGGGCGACGTCGCCGTGACCCGCGTGGCCACCAGCAAGGGCTTCCGGGTCCTGCGCGTCGCGCGCCGGATCTGAGCTGACGAGCTCCACGCCCCACCACCACTCCAGCAGCCCACCCCCGCCCCACCGCCCCACCCCCGCCGATCTCGACCGCCGGACGACGCGGAGGGCTGCGTGGACGATCTGTTGGTCGATCTGAAGGAGGGGCAGGCGGAAGAACGCCGCAGCGCTGACGTGGCTCAGCTCCGCCGTGCCGCCGAGGAGCAGCGCCTTCGCGGTGGCGACGATGACGTGCCGTCCTTCGACGCCCGTGTCCCGCCAGCGGTTCGCTACGACGAACGTCCCGGGGACCTGCCGGACCAGCACGCCACGCCGCACCAGCGCAGCCAGGACGACCGCCTGCCTGTGGACAACATGGCCGAGCCCCAGGGCTCACGCACGCCCGGTCAGCGCCCCCGTCACCCCGTCACCGGCCCTGCCGGCCCACCGCGGACAGGCCCCTGACGCAGCGGCCGCCCTCAGCCCCGGCCCACCACCGCCCCGGTGGCTTGCCCAACGAGGTCGGGGGCGTCGTGCTCGAGCCAGACGATGCGGGGGTCGGGCCCGAACCACGCCTCCTGCCTCCGGGCCAGGCGGCGCGTGGCCGCGGCGGTGTCCTCGACGGCCTCGTCCAGCGACAGCTCACCCGCGAGGTGCCTCAGCGCCTGTGCGTAGCCGACGGCCCGTGACGCCGTCCGCCCCTCCCGGAGGCCGACGTCGACGAGGCCACGCACCTCCTCGAGCAGGTCGGAGGCCCACATCCGCTCCGCCCGCCGCCCGATCCTGGCGTAGAGCACCTCGCGGTCGGCCCGCAGCCCCACCATCACGGTCGGCTCGACGTGCTCCCGCGTCGGCATGCTCGCGCTGAACGGCCGACCGGTCAGCTCGATCACCTCCAGGGCGCGCACGATGCGACGTCCGTTGCTCGGCCCGATCCGCTCAGCCGCCACGGGGTCGAGCCGCTCCAGCTGGGCCGACAGGGCCGCGGTCCCGACCCGCTCCAGCTCGGCCTCCCAGCGGGCACGCACGCCAGGATCGGTCGGGGGGATCTCGAGCCGGTCGAGCAGCGCCCGCACGTAGAGCCCCGAGCCCCCGACCACGACCGGGACCCGGCCGCGCGACCGGATCGCGCGCAGGTCGGCGCGGGACCCCTCCTGGTATGCCGCGACCGTCGCCTCGTCCGTGACCTCGAGGACGTCCAGCTGGTGGTGCGGCACCCCACGGCGCTCGGCCACCGTGAGCTTGGCCGTTCCGACGTCCATCCCCCGGTAGAGCTGGGAGGCGTCAGCGTTGACGACCTCGCCACCGAGCAGCTCGGCGAGCGCCAGGCCAAGGTCCGACTTGCCGGTGGCGGTGGGGCCGACGACGGCCACGACCGGCACCGACGCCTCGCCGGGCGTCCCGCCGCCCGCCCCTGCGGTTGTCACTCCTGCTGGCACTGCGGCAGTGTGGCACGCATGAGCGAGAACACGAGCGACCGGCGCGACGACGACGACGACACCGAGGGCACCTTCGTCGGGGGTGGCTTCGGCCAGCCGGACGAGCCCGCCACCACGATGGCCGAGGTGCTCGAGCACGGGGAGAGCCGCGCGCTCGCCGGGAGCACCCCGGCCGAGGTGGAGGAGAGCCTGGAGGAGTCGCACGGCGACGAGGTCGACGTCGAGGGCATCGACCGAGTGCTTGCGACCGACGTCGAGGGCACCGGCAACGACCTCGCCCCCGGGGACCTCAACGAACCTGTCTGAGCGGAGCGACGGCGGCGGCACACCCTCTCCACACCGTGACCCGCCGGACCTCGACCCGCCGGACCTCCGGCACCCCCTAGCCTGTCCCCCATGCCGGACACGCCGATCGAGGTCCACATCATCGCCGACTCCACGGGGGACACCGCGGCCCGGGTGGCCCGTGCCGCGGCGGCCCAGTACGTCGGCTACGACGTGCGGATCATCCGACACCCACGGCAGTCCAGCCCGGAGGGGCTGCACGACGCCTTCGCCCGGATGCACCCCGACCGCGCGCGGACCGTCGTGTTCTCCACGGTCGTCGACGAGGGGCTGCGCCACCTCGTGACCCAGCTGTGCACGGAGCGTTCTCTGCCGCACGCCGACCTGCTCGAGCCGGCCGTCGGCGCCCTGCGCGAGGCCACCGGCCAGGACCCTTCCCGGGTCGTGCGCCCGGTCGGCGTGGGAGAGGACTACTTCAAGCGGGTGCAGGCCATGGAGTTCTCGATCGCCAACGACGACGGCAACCTGTCCAACCACCTGCGTGAGGCCGACATCGTCCTCATCGGCGTGAGCCGGTCGGGGAAGACCCCGCTGTCGATGTACCTCGGCTACCTCGGCTACAAGACCGCCAACATCCCGCTCGTGCCGAGCCTGCCCGCCCCCCAGGAGCTCTTCCAGGTGCAGCGCTGGAAGATCGTCGGCCTGACCATCGACCCCGAGCGGCTGGCGCAGATCCGGACCCGCCGGGTGCGGGCGATGGGCAGTCACGCGGTGCAGCGGGACGGCTACACCGAGCTCATCAAGATCTTCGACGAGCTGGACGAGGTCACCGCGATCCAGCGCAGCCTCGGCTGCCCCGTCATCGACACCACGGACCTCGCCCTCGAGGAGGCTGCGGGGCGCGTCATCGAGACCGTCGAGCGGCGCCGGGAGTCGGCCTCCGGCAGGTGACCGGAGGGCGATAGGGTCGTCCCAGGGCGGGGCGTCGGAGCCCGGCACCACACGCAAGAGCGGAGCCGAGATGAGCGAGACCACGGCAACCAAGTTCCTCTACGACATGTCCGAGGGTGACGCGTCGATGAAGACGATCCTGGGGGGGAAGGGGGCCAACCTGGCTGAGATGAAGCGTCTGGGCATTCCTGTCCCGGACGGTTTCACCGTGAGCACCGCTGCGTGCGTCGCCACCATGGAGGCCGGTGGACGGTGGCCCGACGACCTGTGGGACGACACCGGGGCCGCCCTGACCCGGCTCGAGGAGCGCACCGGTCGCACGCTGGGCGGATCGACCGCCCCGTTGCTGCTGTCGATCCGCTCGGGAGCGGTCTTCTCGATGCCCGGCATGATGGACACCATCCTCAACCTCGGCATCAGCGACGACACCGTCGAGGTGCTCGGCGCCGAGGCCGACAACCCCCGCTTCGCGTGGGACTCCTACCGCCGGTTCCTCCAGATGTACGGCGAGGTCGTCGAGGGTGTCGCCCCCCACGTCTACGAGGACGAGCTGACCTCTCTCAAGGCACGCCGCGGCGTCGCCCAGGACACCGACCTGAGCATCGAGGACCTGCAGGAGCTCGTCGCGACCTTCAAGGACGTGTCCCGCCGCGAACTGGGACGCGACCTGCCCAGCGACCCCCGCGAGCAGCTGCGCCGGGCGGTGGACGCGGTCTTCAGCTCCTGGGACACCCCGCGGGCTCGCGTCTACCGCAAGGCGCACGGCATCCCCGACAACCTCGGCACGGCCGTCAACGTCATGCAGATGGTCTTCGGCAACCGCGGCGAGACCTCGGCCACCGGTGTGTGCTTCACCCGCAACCCCTCCACCGGGGCCAAGGAGCTGTACGGCGAGTTCCTCCTCAACGCCCAGGGCGAGGACGTCGTGTCCGGCATCCGCACCCCGCGCGAGCTCTCCGAGATGGAGGAGGTCCTGCCGACGGCGTACGCCCAGCTGATCCAGACCATGCACGACCTCGAGATGCACTACAAGGACATGCAGGACATCGAGTTCACCGTCGAGGAGGGCACCCTCTACCTGCTCCAGACCCGCAACGGCAAGCGCACCGCCGCCGCCGCGCTCAAGGTGGCCCGCGACATGGTCGAGGAGGGGGTGCTGACCCGCGAGGAGGCCCTGGTCCGCATCGAGCCCGCCCAGCTTGACCAGCTCCTCCACCCGGCCATCGACCCCGACCACGGACGCTCGCCGATCACCCGGGGCCTGCCGGCCTCCCCCGGTGCCGCCGTCGGCCAGCTCGTCTTCGACGCCGACACCGCCGCCGAGCGCGGCGTGTCCGAGCCGGTCATCCTCGTCCGCTACGAGACCACGCCCGACGACATCCACGGCGTCATCGTGGCCCAGGGCGTCCTCACCGCGCACGGGGGTATGACGTCGCACGCCGCCGTGGTCGCGCGCGGGATGGGCCGGCCGTGCGTGGCCGGGGCCCAGGGCATCCGCATCAACACCGCCGAGAGGACCCTGACCATCGGGGGCACCGTCTTCCACGAGGGCGACGTCATCACCCTCGACGGCTCGACCGGCGACGTCTACGGGGAGGGCCTCGAGCTCGTCCCGCCGCAGATCAACGAGGACTTCAGCGCGATCGTCGGCTGGGCCGACGAGATCCGCCGCCTCGGGGTCCGCGCCAACGCCGACACCGGCGAGGACGCCGCCAAGGCCCGCGAGCTGGGCGCCGAGGGCATCGGCCTGTGCCGCACCGAGCACATGTTCATGGCCTCCGACCGGCTGCCGGCCGTGCGCGAGATGATCCTGGCCGACTCCGAGGAGGCCCGCGCCGAGGCGCTGGCCAAGATCCTGCCGATGCAGCAGGAGGACTTCGAGGCCATCTTCACGCAGATGAGGGGCCTGCCGGTGACGGTGCGCCTGCTCGACCCGCCGCTGCACGAGTTCTTGCCCGACCTGGTCGAGCAGTCGCTGCTGGTCCAGCGCCTCGAGCTCACCGGCGGGGACGCCGACGAGCTGTCCTCCGCCCGCGCCCTCCTGGGGCAGGTCAAGCGGCTGCACGAGCAGAACCCGATGCTCGGCACCCGCGGCTGCCGCCTGGCGATGCTGTACCCGGAGATCCCCGAGATGCAGACCCGCGCGATCGTCCGCGCCGCCCTCGCGGTCCGCGAGCGCCACGGCGAGACGGCCGGTGTGGAGATCATGATCCCGCTCGTCGCCTTCGCCAAGGAGCTGGAGGTGCAGCGCGAGGTCGTCGAGCGCACGGTCGCGGACGAGCTGGCTGCCGCCGGCGAGGAGCTCGACGTGCCGATCGGCACGATGATCGAGCTGCCTCGTGCGGTGATCGTGGCCGACCAGATCGCCGCGCACGCCGACTTCTTCTCCTTCGGCACCAACGACCTCACCCAGACCGGCATCGGCATCAGCCGGGACGACGCCGAGGGCGGGTTCCTGTCGGCCTACGTCTCCGACGAGGTCATCCCGAGCAACCCGTTCGAGTCCATCGACCGGGACGGCGTCGGCGGGCTGGTGCAGATCGGCATCGAGCGCGGGCGGGCCGCCAAGCCCGGCCTCAAGATGGGGGTCTGCGGCGAGCACGGCGGTGACCCGGACTCGATCGCCCTCTTCGAGGAGCTCGGGATCAGCTACGTGTCCTGCTCCCCGTTCCGCCTGCCGATCGCCCGCTTCGCCGCCGCCCGCGCGGTGCTGTCGACGAAGAAGTGACGGGAGCCGCACAGGTCGCAGACGCGCTGGAGCAGCTGGGCGGCTTCTTCGCGCTCGCCGCTCCCCCCGCCCGGGGCACCGACGCGGTGCACTGGGTCGAGGTCCTGTCCGAGACGGCCCTGGAGGCCCGGTTCGCCGCGGTGCGCGCCGCGCTCGCCTCCTCCACGGGGCTGCCTGTCGAGGAGGTGGACCCGCGCGTCGCGGTCTCGGCGACCCAGGTGGGCCTGGCCTCCCGCCTCTGGTCGGTCGCCCTCGCGGGCGCGGTGCTGCACTCCTGGGTCCCCGACCTGTCGTCGGCGGCCCTGGTCGCCAGCCCGGTCCACCGCGGTGCTGTCCCGCTGGGCGTCGCGGACCCGGACCGGGGTATGCCGATCGCCTCGACCACGGAGGCTGCCGCCGTGATCGGTCGCACGGTCACCGAGGGCAGCCTGGCCGCGCTCGACGAGGCCTGCGCACGGGTCGGTCGGACCGCCGGCCGGGTGCTGCTCAGCAACGCCGCGTCCTCGCTGGTCGGGGCGGGCCGCGTGCTCGCCTCCCGTCGGCCCGAGGCCGCGGACCGCACGGACGAGCTGGTCCGGCTGCTCCTGGCGGGCCCCGCACTGTCAGCAGGCGGGTCGTTCGCGGAGGACGGCACCTTCCTGCGCAGCGGTTGCTGCCTGTTCTACCGCCTGCCGGAGCACGGCCTGTGCCCCGACTGCGTCCTCGCCCCCGCCCACCCCGAGCTGGTCACCGAGGCCCACTGAGCGGTCGGGGTCGCGGCGCTGCCACGCGCCGCTCAGGAGCGGGGGCGGACCCGCCCCTCGTCGCGGTCGACGTCGTAGGTGTAGACCTCGGTGCCGTCGACCCACGTGCGGAGCACGCGCGACTGCAGGTCGAGGGGGTCGCCGGACCACAGCACCACGTCGGCGTCCTTGCCCACGGTGAGCGAGCCCACGCGGTCCTCCACACCGAGGACGCGGGCCGGGTTGATCGTCACCGCCCGCAGGCCGGCGTCGCGGTCCATCCCCTCGCGCACGGCCAGCGAGACCTGGGTGATGAGGTACTCGATCGGCACGACCGGGTGGTCGGTGATGATCGAGACCGCCACCCCGGCGCGGTCCAGGATCCCCGGCGCGCGCAGCGACCGCTCACGCACCTCGACCTTCGACCGGCTGACGATGAGGGGGCCGTAGAGCACCGGCACGTCTCGCGCGGCGAGCACGTCCGCCAGCAGGTAGGACTCCGTGCCGTGGTCCAGGACCAGCCGGTAGCCGAACTCGTCGGCCAGCCGCAGCGCGGTCGCGATGTCGTCGGCCCGGTGGCAGTGCTGGCGCCAGGGGATCTCCCGGTCCAGGACCCGCCCCAGGATCTCGCTGACGAGGTCGGTGTCGACCGGCTTGCCGTCGGCGGCCGCCTTGCGCGCCTGGTAGGACCGGGCTGCCTCGAACGCCGTCCGCAGCACCAGCGCGACCCCGAGCCGGGTCGAGGGCGTCTTCTTCTGGTCCCCGTAGACCCGCTTGGGGTTCTCCCCCAGCGCCGACTTCACCCCGGCAGGGTTGCGCAGGACCATCTCGTCGACATACCGCCCGTAGGTCTTCAGCGCGACCGCCTGGCCGCCGATCGGGTTGCCCGACCCGGGGTTGACGTTGACGGTCGTCACGCCGCCCATCAGCGCGTCGTCGAAGCCCTGCTCGCGCGGGTTGATGGCGTCGATCGCCCGGGCCGCGGCCATCACCGGGTCGGTCATCTCGTTGGTGTCCTGACCGGCCCAGCCCTCGCCCTCCTCCCAGACCCCGAGGTGGACGTGCGCGTCGACGAGCCCGGGCAGGACCCACCCCCCGCTCGCGTCGACGACCTCGGCGTCGCCGGGCACGACCACCTCACCCACCGCGCCGACGGCCTCGATCCGGCCGTCGCGCAGCAGCACGACCCCCTCGTCGATCGGGTCGCCGTCGACCGGGACGACCCGGGCTCCGAACAGGGCGAGGGGGTGGTCCTGGGTCATCGCTGGTGCACTCCTTGCAGGCTGGCGGACGGCGTCGTCACACCCTACGACGCGAGGCACCGGTGTGACTGACGCCTCACCAGTCACACCGACATCGGTCCACGAGAACCCTTGTGCCGGGCGGGGGGGCTCTGGGAGTATGGGGGAACACTACGTCGACGCCCCGCGTTGGCACGGAAAGCTCGCGACCCGCCCCTGGGGGCCGCGTGCGCCCAGACCTGAAGCATGCCGACGCTGTCGTCCCACACCTCCGGTGCCACCCCAGCACCACGACGGATCGTGGCGGCACCTACCTCTGCCCTGTGCAGCGACCCGAGGAGCACGACTGATGGATTGGCGCGATCGCGCAGCATGCCTGGACGAGGACCCGGAGCTGTTCTTCCCGATCGGGAACACGGGCCCCGCTCTGCAGCAGATCGAGGAGGCCAAGGCCGTCTGCCGGACCTGCCCGGTGATCGACACCTGCCTGAAGTGGGCGCTGGAGACCGGGCAGGACGCCGGCGTCTGGGGTGGCCTGTCCGAGGACGAGCGCCGTGCCCTCAAGCGGCGCAAGGCGCGCGCCCGCCGGGCCGGCTGAGCCCGCCGGACCGCACCCACCCCCGCACACCCCTCGAACCTCAGCCGACCGACGTCGACCGCAGCCGCACGGTGAACCGCACGACGGTCCCGTGCGGCTTCGCCGCCTCCCACGTGATCGCGCCGCGCAGGTCGCTGATCAGCGCCTCGACGATCTGCATCCCCAGTCCGCTGCGGTCCGGGCCGGCCACCCCCTCCGGCAGGCCGGCCCCGTTGTCGGTGACCGTGACCTCGATCGTCTCCTGACCGCCGTCCCGGTGCCGCCGGGCGTCCACCACGACCCGCGGCGCCGCCTGCTCCGACGACCGGTCGGCCCCAGGAGCCGGTTCCGGCTGCTCCTCGAAGCCGTGCTCGACCGCGTTGTGCACCAGCTCGGCGAGGACCATCGCCAGGTGCGTCGCGTCCTCGGCGGGCAGCGAGCCGAACGACCCGGTCAGCTCGGTCGCGACCACCGTGCGCGTCGACGCCACCTCGACCGTGGCCCGCAGCATCCGGGCGGCCACCTCGTCGAAGTCGACCTGCTCGGTCAGTCCCTGCGAGAGAGTGTCGTGGACGAGCGCCACGGTCGAGAGCCGGCGCCCGGCCTCGGCCAGCGCCTCCCGCGCGGCGGGGTCGGTCAGGCGGCGGGACTGCAGGCGCAGCAGCGCCGCGACCGTCTGCAGGTTGTTCTTGACCCGGTGGTGGATCTCCCGGATCGTGGCGTCCTTGCTCAGCAGCTCGCGCTCGCGACGACGGATCTCGCTGACGTCGCGCAACAGGATCAGCGCACCGACCCTCCGCCCCGCACGGGTGAGGGGGACGGCGCGCAGGGTCAGGTTGGTGCCGCCGCTGTCGATCTCGGTGCCCCACGGCGCCCGGCCGGTGAGGACGAGCGGCACGGTCTCGTCGACGCTCGTGCCCTGGACGAGGCGGCTGGTGACGATCTCGGACAGGTCCGCGCCGTTGACCTGGTCCGTGTGCCCGAGCCGGCGCAGCGCCGACACCGCGTTGGGGCTGGCGTAGTCGATGAGCCCGTCGGCGGTGAGCCGCACGACCCCGTCGCCCACCCGCGGCGTCCCGCGCCCCACACCGATGGCCGCCCCCTCGATCGGGAAGGCTCCCTCGGCGACCATGGCGAAGAGCTGCTGGCTGATCTGCAGGTAGTTGACCTCCAGCCCGCCCTGCTGCCGCATGTTGTGCAGGTCTGTGTGCCGCACGAGGACCGCCACCGGCCGCCCCGCCCGGACCACGGGGACGTACTGCTCCCGCACGTAGCCCAGCTCGTCGGGCGTGATCGTCACCCCGGTGGTGAGCGTCTCGTCCAGCCACCGCTCGCGCGCCGGCGTCGGCGGCCGGCCGATCACGTCGTCGTGGTAGAAGTTCGGACCGGTCGAGGGCCGCGCGTGCGCGGCGAGGAACCACGGCGAGAGCTGGGGGTCGGCCTCGTCGTCGAGCTGGACGGGCAGCCAGAGCGTCAGGTCGGCGAACGCCAGGTCGGTCAGCATCTGCCAGTCCCCCACCAGCCGGTGCAGCCAGTCGACGTCGGCGGCGGACAGGGCGGTCCTGGAGAGGGCGTCACGCAGCGTCGGCACGGCACGACCCTACCCGCCACGGTGTGCCGTCACGCCCGCTCCCACGGGCGCGACGGCATACCTGCGGATGGGTGGGTCAGTCGTTCGCGGCACCCTGGCGCACGAGGCCGCGGAGGGTGCGCAGGGCTACCGACAGGGGTGCGAGGTCGGGGGCGTCCATCTGCCGGACCGTCTGCAGGACCTGGCTGGTGCGGGCCAGGGCGTCGCGGTTCTCGACCATCCAGTCATGGACCCGCTCGACCGACTCCGAACCCGGGGTCGTCCGCTCGGCGACCGTGCGGGTGAGTCCGCGCATGACGCCGTAGAGGTCGTCCCGCAGTGCACCTCGGGCCAGCGACGACCACCGGTCGACGCGGGGCAGGCTCGAGACGTGCGTGAGGAGGTCGTCGAGGCCGAAGGCCTCGGACACCCCGAAGTAGACCTGCGAGACCTCGTCGACCTCCCTGCCCATCTCCATCGCCAGCTCGGTGACGTCCAGCAGCGAGAAGCTGTCGAGCAGGGAGGCGTAGGTCCGCGCCAGCTCCTCGGGCACCCCCCGCCCGGTCGCCCACGCCACCTGGTCGCCCCAGCGCTCGCGCTCGTCACCCTGGAGCAGGTTCCCCATCTGCGGGAGCAGCTGGTGCACGGGTCCGGCGAAGTGCTCGATCTCCCGGTCCGTCGCCGCGGTGAGGGACCGGTTGTTCAGGAACCAGCGGACGGAACGGTCGATGAGTCGACGGAACTCCAGGTAGAGCTCGGTCTGGGTGTCGGTGTCGACCACGTTGTCCAGGGCCTCGACCTGGGTCATGTAGGAGGACATGCCGAAGACGGCGCGCACGACGTGGAAGGCGCGCGCGATCTGGGACAGGGTCGCGCCCGTCTCGTCGACAGCCCGGTAGGCGAAGCTGACGCCGCCACGGTTGACCATGGTGTTGGCGATCTCGTTGACGATGATCTGCCGGCGCAGCGGGTGCTCCAGCAGCGAGTCACCCGCAGCCTCGCGGAGCGGACCGGGGAAGTAGCCGAGCAGCCACTCCGTCATCGCCGGGTCCTCGGGCAGCTCGCTGTCGGCCAGCGCCTGCTTCAGACCCAGCTTGGCGTAGGCGACGAGCACCGAGAACTCGGGGCTGGTCAGCCCGATGTTCTCCTTGTCCCGGCGGGCCCACTCCTTGCGGTCCGGGAGGAACTCCAGCTCGGGGTCCAGACCCGCGGTCTCGCCCAGGTAGCGGGCGAGGCGCTGGTGTACCGGGGCCATGACCTCGCGCTGGCTGCGACCGTTGCCGATGAGCACGTTCTGCTCGTAGTTGTGGCGCAGCACCTTGGCGGCGACCTCCTCGGTCATCGACCCGAGGAGCTCGTCCCGCTCCTCCAGCGTCATCGAGCCGCCCTGGACCAACGGGGTCAGGGCGATCTTGATGTTGACCTCGTGGTCCGAGCTGTCGACCCCGGCCGAGTTGTCGATCGCGTCGGTGTTGACGTGGACGCCGTGCAGGGCCGCCTCGATCCGGCCGAGCTGGCTGAGGCCGAGGTTGCCGCCCTCGCCGACCACCCGGGCCCGCAGGTCCCGGCCGTCGACCCGGATCGCGTCGTTGGCGCGGTCACCGATCTGCAGATGGGTCTCCGCGGAGGACTTCACGTAGGTGCCGATCCCGCCGTTCCAGATGAGGTCGACGGGGGCGGCGAGGATCGCACGCAGCAGGTCGGCGGGCGGCATCGCCGTGACGCCCTCCTCGATGCCCAGCGCCGTGCGCACCTGTCCGCTGATCGGCACCGACTTGGCGGTGCGGGGGTAGACCCCGCCGCCCCCGCTGATCAGCGCGGTGTCGTAGTCGGCCCAGGACGAGCGCGGGAGCTCGAACATCCGCTGGCGCTCGGCGAAGGACGCCGCGGCGTCGGGATCGGGGTCGAGGAAGATGTGCCGGTGGTCGAAGGCGGCCACCAGCCGGATGTGCTCGGAGAGCAGCATCCCGTTGCCGAAGACGTCACCGCTCATGTCGCCGACGCCCACGACCCTGAAGTCCTGCGACTGGGTGTCGTGCCCGAGCTCGCGGAAGTGGCGCTTGACCGACTCCCAGGCACCGCGGGCGGTGATCCCCATCTCCTTGTGGTCGTAGCCGGCCGAGCCTCCCGAGGCGAACGCGTCGTCGAGCCAGAAGCCGTACTCGCGGGCGATGCCGTTGGCGAAGTCGGAGAAGGTCGCCGTCCCCTTGTCCGCGGCCACCACCAGGTAGGGGTCGTCGCCGTCGTAGCGCACGACCCTGTCGGGGGCCACGGCCTCGGTGCCGACCCGGTTGTCGGTGATGTCCAGCAGGCCGGAGACGAAGGTGCGGTAGGCGGCCTTGCCCTCGGTCAGCCAGGCGTCGCGGTCGACGCCGGGATCGGGCAGCTGCTTGGCGAAGAAGGCCCCCTTGGACCCGGTCGGGACGATGACGGCGTTCTTGACCATCTGGGCCTTGACGAGACCGAGCACCTCGGTGCGGAAGTCCTCGCGCCGGTCGCTCCAGCGCAGCCCGCCGCGGGCGACCGGGCCGAAGCGCAGGTGCGAGCCCTCGACGCGCGGGGCGTAGACCCAGATCTCGTAGGCCGGGCGCGGCTCGGGCAGCATCACCAGCTCGCGCGGCAGCAGCTTGAGGGAGACGTGCGCCTTGGGCCGGCCCTCGGCGTCCCGCTGGAAGAAGTTCGTCCGCAGGCCCGCCTGGACCACCGCAACCAGCGTGCGCAGGATGCGGTCCTGGTCCAGGCTGACCACGTCGTCGAGCGCGGTCTGGACCGTGGCGAGCACGGCCTCGGCACGCTCGGCGCGGCCTGCCTCGTCCACGTCCAGGTCAGGGTCGAAGCGCACGGTGAACAGGTCGACGAGGAGGCCGGCGAGGACCGGGTTGGCGACCAGCGCGTCCTCGAGGTAGTCCAGGCTGTGCTGCCCGATCTGCCGGCCGTAGCGGGCCAGGGTGCGCAGGATGACGACCGTGCGCCAGTCCAGACCGGCGGTGAGGACGAGGCAGTTGAGCCGGTCTGACTCGGCGGCTCCGCTCCAGACCGCGGTGAAGGCGTCCTCGAAGGCGCCGGCCACGTCCTCCTCGGTCCGCTCGTCGTCCCCCTCCCACACCTCGGCGGAGGCGGCGCGCAGCCCGAAGTCGTAGACGTAGCTCGTCCGGGCCGAACGGCCGGAGACCTCGTAGGGCCGCTGGACGGTCACCTCCAGGCCGAGGTCGGCGAAGACCGGCAGGACGTCGGTGAGCGACATCTCCTCGCGGCGGTAGACCTTGATCCGGCGCTCGGCCGGCTCGTCGCCCTCGTCCCGGTAGAGCCGTGGACGGGCCGCGGCGGTCGGGCCCTGCAGGTCGGCCAGGCGCGCGAGGTCGACGTAGGCGGTCGCCCCGTCGAAGTCCTCCTTGTAGGCCTCGGGGAAGGCGTCGGCGTAGTGGGCCACGAGGTCGCCGACGGCGGCCTCGTCGTCCACCTGGGACGCGATGGCCTCGGTCAGCCCCTCGACCCAGGTGCGGGTGACGGCCGAGAGTCTCTCCTGCAGGAGCGCCTCGTCGACGACCGGCGCATCCCGGTCGCGCGGGAGGCGGATGACGAAGTGCAGCTGGGCCAGGGGACCGTCGCTGACCCGCGTCGCGTAGTCGGACAGCTCCCCCCCGAGGGTCTCCTCCAGGAGGCTCTGGACGCGCAGCCTGTTGGCCGTGGTGTAACGGTCGCGCGGCAGGAAGACCAGTGCGCTGACGAACCGGCCGAACTCGTCGCGGCGGGTGAAGACCCGGGCCGCTGGCCGCTCGAGCAGGCGCATGACCTCCTGGGCGCTGGCCTCCAGGTGCTCGACCGGGGCCTGGAAGAGCTCGTCGCGGGGGTAGCCCTCGAGGACGCTGATGAGGTCCTTGCCCGAGTGGCTGTCCGGCGTGTAGCCGCTGTGGTCGAGGATCTGCTTGACCTTGGTGCCGACGATCGGCAGCCGCGTCGTGGACTCGGCGTAGGCGCCCTGGGTGAAGAGGCCGAGGAAGCGCTGCTCGCCCACGACGGTGCCGTTTCGGTCGAAGCGACGGATCCCGATGTAGTCCAGGGGCACCGAGCGGTGCACCGTGGCCCGGGTGTTGGCCTTGGTCACGGTGAGCAACCGCGGGTCGCGGGCGGTGGCTGCGGCCTCCGGCCGCAGCACGCTCACCGAGGCCTCGCAGCCCTCCTCGTCGCGCAGGATCCCCAGGCCACTGCCGGGCACCGACCGCAGGGCCGCCTGGCCGTCCTGCTCCACGAGGTCGTAGGAGCGGTAGCCCAGGTAGGTGAAGTGGTGGTCGTCGAGCCAGCTGAGGAAGTCGACGGTCGGCTTCACGGTCGCCTGGTCGACGGTGCGGGGAGGGGCGAGCTCGAGCTCGGCGATGATCGCGCGGGCCCGCTGGCGCATCGCGTGCCAGTCCTCGATCGCGCGCCGCACGTCACCGAGCACCCGCTCGAGGTCGGACCGCAGCGTCTCGCGCCGGTCCTCCTCCGGCAGCCGGTCGACCTCGATGAGCATCCACGACTCGATGCGCTGCCCCTGCCCCACCTCACGAGGGTCGACGTCCAGCGGCGTGCCGTCCGCCTCGTCCAGGACGACCTGGGGGTGGTAGAGCTGGTGCACACCGAGGCCGTGCCGGGCCAGCTCGCCCAGGACCGAGTCGACGAGGAAGGGCATGTCGTCGGTCACGACCTGGACGAAGGTGTGCCCGCTGGTCCAGCCGTCCCGTTCCAGCACCGGGTTGAGCACGCGCACACGTGCCCTCCCTGGCTCGCGCCCAGCGGACAGCTCGGCGACGGAGGCGGCGGCGGCGCGCAGATGACCTGGGTCCCGGCCCGCCATCTCCTCGTGGGTGTGGTGGTAGAACCGGTCGAACAGCGTGTCTGCCGCCATCACTAACAAGCACTCCTAGGTCGTGGCCGAGAGCCCGCACCTCCTCGTGCGGCTGCCGCCAGACTACCCGCCTGTGCACGAGCGGCGCCGCCCGTCCCGGCACCTGCCTACAGTGGTTCCCATGCCCACGCCCAGCGGCGGTCCGCCTTCCCCGACGCGCCCCACGGACGCACCGCTGGCCGCGCCGCTGCTGGCCGTCGAGGACCTGCAGGGGTCGGCGGCCGACCTCGGGTGGCCCGAGGTGACCGGCCTCGCGGACGCGCTCGTGGACGCGCTCTCGCACCTGCTCGTCGACCTCGCCGAGGGGGCGAAGCTCCCCACGCCCCGACCGCACGTCGTGGGCGCGATCGGTGGGCCGGCCCGCCCCGTCGACCACGCGTCCTGCCGGGCGGCCGCAGCCTCCCTGAGGCGGGTCGCGCCCCTCCTGCTGGACGGCGACCCGGCGTGGGCGCCGCCGGCCGGCGCCGTCGCCGTCGACCTGGCCAACCTCGTCGACCACACGGCCGACCTCGCTCGCTCCGGCCGGCTGGCCACCGCGCACAAGGGGGTGGTGCTGCGCCGCCTGCACGCGCTGCAGCGTCGGCTGCAGGCACTAGGTTGACGGGTATGAGGATCACCGAGACCGTCGTGCACCCCGCCGACCCGAACCGCACCTTCGCGATGCTGACCGACGTCGACTACCAGGAGCTGCGGTGCGTCCGCGCCGGCTCCCTCGACCAGACCGTCACCGTGGAGACCCAGGACGGGGCCACCGTCGTGACCACCCGACGCCACGTGCCCACCCACGACGTCCCCGACTTCGCCAAGGCGTTCGTGGGTCCGCAGCTGCTCATCGTCGAGACCGTGCGGTGGGGGGACGCCGACGCCGACGGTGAGCGCGAGGGCGCGATGTCGCTCGACATGCCGGGCCTGCCGATCAGCTTCACCGGCGGGGTCCACCTGCGCACCAGCTCCGAGGGGGGCAGCACCCTGCACGTGGTCGACGGCGACCTCGAGGCCAACGTGCCTTTCCTGGGCAAGAAGATCGAGGCCACCGTCGCCCCTCAGATCAGGGAGGCGGTGCTGGTCGAGGAAGCGGTCGGCCGGGAGTGGCTCGCGAGCCACTGAGGCAGCGCGCCACCGGCGCGCTCACCCCATGTGCGGGTAGCGGTGGTCCTTGGCAGGGACGAAGGTCTCCTTGATCACCCGGGTGTTGATCCAGCGCTGCAGGTTGGCCGCAGAGCCGGCCTTGTCGTTGGTGCCTGAGGCACGGGCGCCGCCGAACGGCTGCTGCCCGACGACGGCGCCGGTCGGCTTGTCGTTGATGTAGAAGTTGCCGGCGGCGAAGCGCAGCACCCGGGTCGCCTCGGCCACGGCCGCCCGGTCCTGGGAGATGACGGCGCCGGTGAGCGCGTAGGGCGCGACGGACTCCATCTGGACGAGCATGCTGCTCCATTCCGCGTCCGGGTAGACGACGACGGTCAGGATGGGCCCGAAGTACTCGGTCGTGACCATCTCGTGGGCCGGGTCGGAGACGACGGCGATGGTCGGTCGGACAAACCAGCCGACGGTGTCGTCGTACTTCCCACCGGCGATGATCTCGACGCCGTCGACCTGGTGGGCGGCGTCGATCACGTCACGGTGCTTGACGAAGGCCCGCTCGTCGATGACCGCGCCCATGAAGTTGGACAGGTCGCGCACGTCGCCGACGGTCAGGCCCTCGGTGGTCGCCACCAGCTCCTCGCGCAGCTGCGTCCACAACGACTGCGGCACGTAGGCCCGCGACGCGGCCGAGCACTTCTGCCCCTGGTACTCGAACGCCCCGCGCACGAGGGCGGTGCGGAGGACGTCGAGGTCCGCGCTGGGGTGCGCGACGACGAAGTCCTTGCCGCCGGTCTCGCCGACGATGCGCGGGTAGGAGCGGTAGGTCGACAGGTTGCTGCCGATCTGGTGCCAGAAGTCGTTGAAGACCCGCGTCGACCCCGTGAAGTGGATGCCCGCGAGGTCGCGGTGCCCCAGCAGCACCTCGGAGATCGCCGGCCCCGACCCCGTCACCATGTTGACCACCCCGTCGGGCAGCCCCGCCTCGACGAGGAGGTCCATCAGCACAGCCGCCGCGCGGGTCTGCGTGGTCGCGGGCTTCCACACCACGGTGTTGCCCATCAGGGCCGGTGCCGTGGGCAGGTTGCCGGCGATCGCGGTGAAGTTGAACGGCGTCACCGCGTAGACGAAGCCCTCCAGCGGGCGCTGGTCGACCCGGTTCCAGGTGCCGGGTGAGTTGCGCAGCGGCTGCTCGGCCAGCAGCTCGCGGCCGAAGTGGACGTTGAACCGCCAGAAGTCGGCCAGCTCGCACGCCGCATCGATCTCCGCCTGGTGGGCGGTCTTGCTCTGCCCCAGCATCGTCGCCGCGTTGAGGCGGGCACGCCACGGGCCGGCAAGCAGGTCGGCTGCCTTGAGCAGCACCGCGGCGCGGTCTTCGAAGGACAGGCCCCGCCACGCCGGCCCGGCCTCGAGGGCGGCGTCCACCGCCAGCTGCGCGTCCTCGCCGGTGCCGTCGCGCAGGGTGCCCAGCACCTCGGCGTGCGCGTGCGGCTGCACCACGTCCACCGGAGTGCCGCTGCCGGTGACGGCCCGACCGCCGATGACGTGCGGCAGCTCGACCTGCTCGGCCGCCATCTGCGCCAGGGCCACCTCCAGCTCGGCGCGTTCCGGGCTGCCCGGGGCGTAGTCCAGCACCCGCTCGTTGACGGGGACGGGGACATCGACGACGGCGTCCATGCGGTGGGGCTCCTTCAGCTCTCGGGTGCGTTCTCGTCCTGGCCGGTCGGGCGCAGGGCCTCGACCAACTCTGCCACGTGCGCGATCTCGGTCGTGTCGTACCAGGACAGCTCGACGTCCTCCCCCTGGCCCTCCACCGCGGACGGCTCCCCCGTGACCACGTCGTCGCCGAGGTGCAGGGCTGCCACCCGTGGCAGGTCCACGTCGCCGACCCCCACCCCGGCGCCACCCGTGGGCGTGCGGTCGACGCGCTCCTCGGTGAGGTCGACGGCGGCGATGAGGACCGGTGCACCGGCGTCGACCAGCGCGCGGGCCGCGTGCTGGAGGGCCGCGTGCTCCCACACGTCGGCGTCGCCGCCCGGCAGGTCCGCACGGAGGGCGTCGGTCACCGCATACCCGCCGAGAGGTCCGGGCAGCGTCCGGTCCGCCCGCAGCCGGGCGAGCTGGTCGGGGGTCAGCGGCACGTAGCACCGGACCGTCGTCATCGGGTTCTCCTCGTCGCGCGTCGGCGACCACCGTCCTGGGGTCGTCCCGGCCATCGTCGCAGACGTACCCGGCAGCGGGCGGACCGACCTCAGCCGGCCCACCGGCCCCGCCGCAGCCACGGGGTCGAGGTCGACCGTCGCGTCCTCGGTTCCCGCTCTCCGAGGACGTCGGCCAGGGCGGCGAGGGCCAGCCGCGCGGGGCTGCGGGGGCGGACCTCCCGCAGCGCCCGCCCGTGCAGCAGGGCGGCGTCCAGGGCGTCCTGGTCCTCGGGCACCAGGTGGACCGGGCCGGTCGAGGCGAAGCGGTCAAGAGACTCCTGGATCCGTCGTCCGGGCTCGGGCCCGACCGGGCCGGGTCGGACCCGGGTGACGACGACCGTGCGGGGGGCGACCGTCGCGGTCGCCAGCTCCTCGAGGCCGCGGACGAGACGCTGCAGAGCGATCGGGTCCCCCGACCCGACCACCACCACCCGATCGGCCTGCTCGAGGGCGGTGAGGGCGGCGCCGTTGCGGCGTGGCGCCAGGGTGTCGAACGACAGCTCCTCGTCCTGCTCCAGCGGCGCCGCGACGTCGACGACCACCCACCGGCCGAGCTGCCGGCACTGCTCCAGGACGTCGGCGAGCGCCACGTCGCGCAGCTCGGTCCACCGGTCGGCCCGGGGCAGCCCGGTGAGCACGCGCAGACCGGGCATCACCTCCGGCGCCAGGGTCGCCAGCTGGTCGGTGTCGAGCGTTCCGTGGTCTGCAGCCCGAGCGGCCGCGAGGACGCCGGGGACCTCGTCCAGGACGGCCAGCGTCTGGGCCACGCTCGCGCCGTAGGTGTCCGCGTCCACGAGGACCACCGGGTGCAGGGGGTCTGCGAGCTCCGCGGCGAGGTTGACGGCCGTCGTCGTGCGACCCGGGCTGCCGGTCGGCCCCCACACGACGAGCACCTGCCCGCGACCCCGTTCCGGCGGGTCGCCGGACGCAGGACCGGCCGGCGCCTCCTCACCGTCTCCCCCGGGCCTGCCGGGGTCGGTCGTCCCGTGGCCCCTCCCGGGTATGCCGTGCGCCCTCCCCCCGGCCCGGTCCTGGTCCTCGCGTCCTGGGAAGGCGTGGAGCGAGACAGCACCGGCGCTGCCAGGAGGGCCGGCGGCCGCGTCGAGCTCCCCGGCGACCTCACCGCCCAGCCCGGCGCGGGCCCCGGAGTCCGGGTCCGGGTCCGGGTGGTCGAGCCTGTCGAGGAGCTCGGCCAGCGCGCCCGCCAGTCCTGAGGCTCCGGCGTCCGCCGGCACGACGACCGGGACACCCCACCGCAGCAGCGTCCGGGCTGCGGCCTCGTCCCCCGGCGGATGGACGCCGAGCACCTGGACGTCGTGGCTGGCCAGGGTCTCCACCACGGCGCGGTCGAGCCCGCGCAGGTCGGAGGACACGACGACGAGACGTCCGAGGCCAGCGGCGACGACCCCGACCAGCTCGGCCACGTCGGCGCAGCGACGCACCACCATGACGCGGTCCGACCGGGCGAGGTCCCCCGCCAGCTCGGCCTCCCAGCGTGGCGCGACGGCCGTGACGAGCGGCAGCGTCACCGGTCGGGCTCCTCGTCCGCGCGCGGGGCCGGGACCAGGGTGACACGGGCTCCCTGGTCCACGGCGGCGATCACCTCGCCGACGCGGTCGGCAGGCACGACCACCTGCACGGCGGCTCGACCGAGACCGGCCCCCAGACCCGTGGTCTCTGCCGGGACGCGGTCCACGACGGCACCGGGCAGGAGCAGCCGGGGGTCGCCGTAGGCCTCTCCCAGCTCCTCCCGGTCACGGGGGCTGACCCAGACGTCGACGACGGCGCCCGCCGCGAGCGTCCGTGCGGCGGCCACGTCCACCGGGACGCTGACCGTCTTGTCGAGCACCTCACGCGCGGTGACGAGTGCCGACACGGGCACGAGCTCCCCCGCCGCGACCTGGCGCGACAGGTAGGTGCCCGGAGCCAGCGGTGCCGACCCGTCGACGTACCCCTCGAGCTGCTCACCCATCCTGACGGGCACCGCGACGACGTCGGTGCTGCTCACCTGCTGGCCGGGCAGAAGGTCCCGGGTGGCCGCATACACCGGCGTCGAGTCGTCGAAGGTGCTCACCAGGCGCAGCCCCCCGGCCACGGACAGGAGCACCAGGACCAGCCCCACCACCAGGCGCAGGTCGCGCCAGCTCGGCGGCTCGAGTCGGCGAGCGGCGCGCGGCCGCTCGCCCGGTCCAGCGGTGGTCGCGGTGGGCATGCGTGTGGTGTCCCCTCTGGTCTGCCGTCGTCCGGTGGTGTGCACGAGCCTGCCGGACCGTCCAGGAAGCCCCCGGGCGTGTCGGTGCGCGTCACGCACGCTACCCGGCGCGGACCCTGCCCGACCATCTTGTCCACAGGGCGGTCAAGCGAGGGCCAAGAGTCCGTAAAATCTCGGTCAAGACGTTTCGCCGAGAGGATCTGTCGACCCATGCCCGCACCACGATTCCTGACCCTGACCGACGTCGCCGAGACCCTCAACGTCTCGTTGTCGCAGGTCAAGGCGCTGGTCCGCTCCGGCGACCTCAAGGGGGTCAAGCTCGGGGGGCGGGGGGTCTGGCGGGTGGAGACCAGCGAGCTGGAGGACTACATCCAGCGGATGTACACCCAGACGCGCAAGAGCATCCGGCACGGGGCGGACGACCTCGACTGACGCTGGACCTGCCCGGCGTCCTCAGAGGCGGCGCACGAGCGAGAGCGCGGCGTAGGGCAGGCTGACGACCCCCCGCACGGCGGGGGCGCGTCGCGGCTCGTCGTCGGCGTGGCGCGTCAGGTCGAGGTGGTCGGCGAGCACGCGGTCCACGGTCCCGGTCACGTGGTCGCCGTCCCGGTCGTGCACGCGCACCACGGCCCGGTCACGGCTGACCGTCCGCAGCGCGTGGCGCAGGCCGAACCGCCGGCTCTCGACGTCCTCACGGGTGTCGGCACGACGGGTCAGCCCCTCGACCGCAGTCAGTGCCGCGACCGGGACCAGCGCCTCGCTCCCGCGCGAGCGGAGACTGCCGCCGGTGTCCAGCAGGACCCAGTCGGTGCCGACGTCCAGCAGCGTGGCCCGCAGCCAGCCGACCCCGCCCACCCGCAGCCGCAGCTCGGTGGACACGGCGCCGACGAGCCGGTCGGTCAGTGCCACCTGCCCGCGCTCGGCACGCGTGTGCTCGGCCACCTCGGCCGCCCGTTCCCGCTGCTCCAGCCCGGCCAGCTGGGCCTCCAGGTCCTCGAAGAGGGACTCCCACCGCATGGGGACATCGTGCCACTCGCGGGCTGCGCCCTCCTCGGTCGTCCACAACCCCCTCTGCCGTCTTGCCCCGACGACGACTGGCGCCGTAGGGTGACGCAAACAACCGCAAACGAACGCACATGGGAGGAACTATGCACACTGCGACGAGACGGGCTGGTCTGCTCGGTCTGCTCGGGGGTGGGCTGGCCGGGGTGGTGTCGTGGCTGACGCTGAGGGGTGCCGTCCGGGGCTGGCCGGGTCCGGACGTGGCCCGGGTGGAGGAGGGACTGGCGTTCGTCGTCCCGGCCGCCGCCGGGATGCTGTGCGCGTGGGCCGCGCTCCTGCTGCTGGCGGCGACCGTCCAGGTGCTCCGCCCGGCACCCGGAGTCACAGGAGGCTCGGGTGAGGGGGCCCGAGCCCCGGTCGGCCTCACCGGGAGGGTGGCCGCCGGGTTGCTGGCAGCGGCCTCGATCGGGCTGGCGCCAGCGGCGGTGCACGCCTCCCCGGTGACCGTCGGCGCGACCGTCGCCGCGAGCGCGGAGTGGCCGCGGTCGACGCACCCCTCGTCCGTGCTCGACAGCCACGACGCCGTTCCCGACGCACCGGCCCCGGTGCCCGGCTGGACGCCCACGCCCCCGGTCCCGGTGGCTGCCCCCTCCGGCGATATCGGGCTGGTCGGCGTCGTCCCCACGGCGTCCGGTGAGCAGGCCGTGGTCGTGCACCGCGGAGACACCCTGTGGGACATCGCCGCACGCCACCTGGGTGCGCAGGCGACCGACCAGGACGTCGCCGAGGCGTGGCCCCGCTGGTACGCCGCCAACCGCGACCTCATCGGCGACGACCCCGACCTCGTCCTCCCGGGTCAACGGCTCGTGGTGCCGACCGCCGGGGCGGGGCGATGAGCTCCGGGTCGGGGCCGCCGGTGCTCCGGCTGCTCCCGGCGCCCTCGACCGACCCCGCACCGCAGGGCTCGGACTGGGGCGAGGCCCGGACCGAGACCGGTCCGACCTACGTCCAGGGGTGCCTGGCGGTCGACTTCCGCGCCGGGGGCGGCGACAGCTTCTTCGGACCGCAGGCGACCTCTACCCCCGACCTGCCGGAGGCCGGGGCCTGGGCACGCCGGATGGTGCAGGCGGTCCTGGAGACGCACGACGGGACCCGCTCCCCCGACCAGCTGCGGCGCTGGCTGGCGCCGGAGATCTACGAGCGGGCCCAGCGCCGCGGACAGCTGGCGCGCCGCCGCGGGCGTCGCACGCACCGACCGCCGGTCGTCCGGACCGTGCGCACCTGCCACCCCGCCGACGGGGTGTGCGAGGCGTCGGCGGTGGTGTGGGCCGACGGCCGGATCCGCGCCCTCGCCCTGCGGATGACCGGGGTCGACGGGCGGTGGCTCATCACCGCCTGGGAGCTCGGCTGACGGGTCAGCGGCCCCGCCGGGCGCGTCGGCGGTCGGCACGGTTGCCGGCCTGCCCGCCGTCGTCCGGTGAGTCCCGGCCGTCCAGGCCGGACCCCCCGGCCGCAGCCTGGTCCGGATGGCTGCCGTCCGCCCGCACCGGGCGCGCCTCGGCGGACCCGTCCTCCGTCGGAGCCACGAACGTCAGCTTCTCCTGCCGCTCCGGCTGCGGCTCGGTGGGGGTCACCTCGGCGTGGAAGAGGAACCGGACCGACTCCTCCTTGATGGCCTCCATCACGGCCTGGAAGAGCTGGTAGCCCTCGCGCTGGTACTCCACCAGCGGCTCGCGCTGCGCCATCGCCCGCAGCCCGATCCCCTCCTTGAGATAGTCCATCTCGTAGAGGTGCTCGCGCCACTTGCGGTCCAGGACCTGCAGGACGACCCGACGCTCGACGTCGCGCATCCGCTCGGCCCCGATGCTGGTCTCGCGCTCGTCATAGGCGTGCTGGGCGTCCGAGGTCAGCTCCTCGACCAGCAGGTCGGTGGAGACGGCCGCCCGCCCACCCGCGGTCTGCACGACCTCCTCGACCGACACCTGCACGGGATAGAGCTGCGCCAGCTCCCCCCACAGCTTCTCCAGGTCGATCCCGTCGGCCAGCCCCTCCCCGCCGGCGACCGTGACGTAGTCCGCGACGACGTCGTTGATGAAGATGCGCACCTGCTCGTGCAGGTCCTCGCCGTCCAGTACCCGGCGCCGCTCGCCGTAGATGACCTCGCGCTGACGGTTGAGCACGTCGTCGTACTTCAGGACGTTCTTGCGGGTCTCGAAGTGCTGCGCCTCGACCTGCGACTGGGCGCTGGCGATGGACCGCGAGACCATCTTGGACTCGATCGGCACGTCGTCCGCCAGCCCCGTCGTCGCCATCACGCGGTCGACGATCGCGGCGTTGAACATCCGCATGAGGTCGTCCTGCAGGGAGAGGTAGAAGCGGCTCTCACCGGGGTCGCCCTGACGCCCGGCGCGGCCCCGCAGCTGGTTGTCGATGCGGCGGGACTCGTGCCGTTCGGTGCCGAGCACGTAGAGCCCGCCCAGCCCGGTCACCTCGTCGTGCTCCTGGGCGACCGACGCCTCGGCCTGCGCGTAGGTCTCGTCCCAGGCGGCCTCATACTCCTCCGGGGTCTCGTGGGGGTCCAGGCCGCGCGCTGAGAGCCCGGTGACCGCACGGAACTCGGGGTTGCCGCCGAGCATGATGTCCGTGCCGCGTCCGGCCATGTTGGTGGAGACGGTGACCGCGCCCTTGCGCCCGGCCTCGGCCACGATCGCGGCCTCGCGCTCGTGGTGCTTCGCGTTGAGGACCTCGTGCCGCACGCCGCGGCGCCGCAGCGCCTCGGACAGGTACTCCGACTTCGCGACGCTGGTGGTGCCGACGAGCACGGGCTGACCGACGCGGTGCCGCTCGACGATGTCCTCGACGACCGCGGTGAACTTGGCCTCCTCGGTCCGGTACACCAGGTCGGGCTGGTCCAGGCGGACCATCGGCCGGTTGGTCGGGATGGTGAGCACGCCCACCTTGTAGATCTGGTTGAGCTCGGCCGCCTCGGTCTGCGCGGTGCCGGTCATGCCGGCGAGCTTGTCGTACATGCGGAAGTAGTTCTGCAGCGTGACGGTGGCCAGGGTCTGGTTCTCGTTCTTGATCTCCACCCCCTCCTTGGCCTCGATCGCCTGGTGCATGCCCTCGTTGTAGCGGCGTCCGGGCAGGATGCGCCCGGTGTGCTCGTCGACGATCATGACCTGGCCGTCCATGACGACGTAGTCCTTGTCGCGCGAGAACAGCTCCTTGGCCTTGATCGCGTTGTTGAGGTAGCCGATGAGCGGGGTGTTCGCCGACTCGTAGAGGTTGTCGATCCCGAGGTAGTCCTCGACCTTCTCGATGCCGCTCTCGAGCACGCCGACGGTCTTCTTCTTCTCGTCGACCTCGTAGTCACCGCTGGGCTCGATGCCGCGCATCTGGTCGCCCGCCTGGCCGCGCTCGAGGCGCTGCACCAGCTTGGAGAACTCGGCGTACCACTTGGTGGCCTGGTCGGACGGCCCGGAGATGATCAGCGGCGTGCGCGCCTCGTCGATGAGGATCGAGTCCACCTCGTCGACGATCGCGTAGTGGTGCTCGCGCTGCACCAGGTCGGCCAGCGACCAGGCCATGTTGTCGCGCAGGTAGTCGAAGCCGAACTCGTTGTTGGTGCCGTAGGTGATGTCCATCGCGTACTGCTCGCGCCGCTGCGCGGGGGTCATCGAGGACAGGATGCAGCCGGTCTCCAGGCCGAGGGCGCGGTGGACGCGGCCCATGAGCTCGGACTGGTACTGCGCAAGGTAGTCGTTGGTGGTGATGACGTGCACGCCCTTGCCCTCGAGGGCGTTGAGGTAGGACGGCAGGGTGGCGACCAGCGTCTTGCCCTCACCGGTGCGCATCTCCGCGACGTTGCCCTGGTGCAGGGCCGCCCCGCCCATCAGCTGGACGTCGAAGTGGCGCTTGCCGATGGTCCGCTTGGACGCCTCGCGGACGGCGGCGAAGGCCTCCGGCAGCAGCTGCTCCAGCGTCTGCCCGTCGGCCAGCCGGGCCTTGAACTTGTCGGTCTCCTCTCGCAGCTCGGCGTCGGTCAGCCCCTCGAAGTCCTCCTCCAGGGCGTTGACCTGCTTGGCGATGGTCTCCAGCCGGCGCAGCGCGGTCTTCTCACCGGCGCGCAGCATCTTCTCGAACAGGTTCGGCACCCGCCTAGGCTAACCGCCCCGCGTGAGAATCCCCCACCGGTGCCGGCGGTGGCACGGGGCCGACAACCCCGTCGGGGATGGCGAGGGGCGCGGGCGACCGTGCTGGTCACCCGCGCCCCCTGGTCACCGGCGCGTCACCGGTCCCGTCGGAGGGGCCTCGTCAGCGACCCTTCCCCTTCCCCGGCTTGGCTACCGCCACGGTCACCGCCTCCGTCGTGGTGTTGCCGGAGTCGTCGGTCACGTCGTAGGTGATCGTGTAGGAGGCCCCGAGGACGGCCCTCACCCTGAACCTGCTGTCCGAGACGACCTCGATCTCGCCCCGACCGTTCGTCTCGGCACCGACGAGGGTGATCGTCGGGTCGGCGTCGACGTTGTCCGTGGCAAGCACGACGGTGGTCACGTTGCGCCACTTGCCGTTGGGCGGCCAGATGTGCGGCGGCTCGGCGATGGCCTCGACGACGGGCGCCGTCAGATCGAGGTCGAGCCCGACGAGGACGGGGTCGTGGTCGCTGGACCGGTACGGGTCCGGTGCGTAGATCGCATCCTGCGTCGGGGGCTTGAACGTCATGTCGTAGTCGAGGATGCTCGGCTCGTCGGCGTTGATGTTCCAGGCCGCAGCACCGGTGACCCGCGACTCCGCCAGGGCCGCGCTGGCCATGGCGTAGTCGAGGTAGCCCAGCTGCCCGTCGAAGACGTAGCTGTAGGCGTGCTCGCCCTGAAACTTCAGCAGCAGGTCGGTGAACCCGTCCGCGACCAGCGCGTCGATCGGCGACTCCTTGTCGTAGGAGTTGAGGTCCCCGATGATCAGGACCTCCTCGGTCCCCGTGCCGGTCGGGTCAGCGTTGGCCCAGTCGCCCAGCGCGTCGGCGGCGGTGGTGCGCACGCCGTTGCAGTTGCCCGACCCGTCACCGGTGTCCGGGTCCTGGACGTCGTCGCAGTCCGAGCCCTTGGACTTGAGGTGGTTGTTGACCACGGTCACCCGTCCGCCCGCCTCGAGGTCGACGAAGGTCTGGGCCAGCGCCGGACGGTTGAGGTCGTCGAGGAACCGTGGGTCCTCGGAGGTGTCAAGGACCGCGAAGTCACCCACCGGCTCGACCTGCGCCGGCTGGTAGATGAACGCCGTCGTGATGGCGTCGGTCCCGACGGGTCCGGTGGAGACGAAGGCCCAGCGCGGCTCGCCCGCGGCCGCGTTGAGCGCCTGGACCAGGCGGCCGACTGCCTCGTCGCCGTTGTTCTCGATCTCGATCAGCCCGACGATGTCCGCGTCCATCTCGGTGATGGCTGCCACGATCTTGGCCTCCTGGCGGAGGAACTCCTCCTCCGTGTCAGCTCCACGGGCGTCTCGATCCTCCGACGTGAGCGTCGTGAAGTAGTTGAGCACGTTGAAGGAGGCGACCGTCGTCGTGCCACCGACCTCGGGGACCTCCGGTCGGCCGTTGACCGCCGTGTAGGCCGCGGGATCGGTCGGCTGGATGCCCCACTCGCTGAAGCGGTAGTCCAGGACGCCAGCGACGTCGGTGACCGTGTCACCGCCACGGAAACGGTTGTCGAGGGTGAGCGCCTCGCCGTCCGGGTGCCTCAGGAACGCGGGGTTCTGCGCGCCCAGGCCGTCGTCGAGCATGATGCGGTGGCTGGCGTTGTACCGGGCCAGCTCGTGCGCCTCGACCGAGCCCGGCTCGTGGACCGCCGTCGGCTGGTGCTGCCGGGACGTCTCGTCACCCACGCCCAGCACGATCTCGCCGTAGCGGCCGTAGTTGAAGTACTCGAGGATCGCGAGGTCCTGCGCGAAGGTCACGTACATGCCCTCGTACGGTTCGTGGTCCAGGAGCGGCAGGGTCAGCTCGGTGGGCGCGGGGAGCGCACCGTCTTCCGTGCAGACGTCGACCGACGAGACGGTGATCTCGGTGAGCCCGAAGTGCTCCGACACGGCGCCGGTCACCCGGACGGTGTCGCCCACGGAGACGTCGTCGCCACCGGGAGCGAAGGCGAAGATGCCGTCGGAGGTGGCGGAGTCGTCGTCGCCGGCGTCCTGGACGTAGTAGCCCTGGTAGGAACCACTGTGCTGGAAATCCCCGACGACGACACCCTCGACGGTCACCGTGGTGCCCGCCCGCGGGCTGGCGGCACCGCTGCCCTGCACCACACCGATCAGGGTGGCGGCGTCACCGCACACGCCGGGAGCGGTCGGGTCGCCCGGGTCGCCCGGCTCCTCCCCCGCACCGCAGGCGACGTGCCGGCCGAGCCCGGAGGCAAGGTCCTGCGCATACCCGTCCCACTGCACCTCCGGGTCGAACACGTCCCGGGGGTCCGTGTCACCGGTGCAGACGTCGGCCTTGCGCCGCAGGGTGTTGTCGGCCGTGGACACCAGACCGGTCCCCCACTGGCTACCCGGGTCGACCCCGACCTGACCGAGGGAGTCGATGACAGCATCCCCCGAGACCAGCGTGATGGCGTCGTCGCCGTTGTACCAGCCCGACCCGTTCGTCTGGTCGGCCTGCGCCAGGATCGTCGCGTTCGCGCTGGCCTGCGCGACGACGTGGACATCCCCGGCTGCGACAGTCTCGGTGAGAGTGATCGTGAGGCCGGCACTCGAGCTCCCGTTGAAGTAGTACTCCAGCGCGTAGCCCGTCAGGTCCACCTCGGCACCGGTGCCGTTGAAGATCTCGATGGCCTTGTTGTTCGAGGAGCCCTCGACGTACTCGCTGATGACCAGGTCGTCGAGGGTGGTCGGGTCGTCGCCGGCGGCGGCTGCCGTGGGCACGAGCAGGCCGGCCAGGAGCGCGGCCGCTCCGGCCACCGCCACGGCCGCTCGGGTCCGGGAGGGATGCGTCATCGCAGGGTCCTTCTCTCATCGGGGAGGGGTGGCGCGCACGTGCGCGACCTGATGGACCCTAGGACTCTCGATCGGCCCTCCCGCGACGACATGGCAGCCGCCGCGTGAACGGCTGGTCAGGATTTGGCAAAGTCCACGCGGGACAGCCCGAGCCAGCCGGCCATCGCCTCGAGCTCGGCCTGCAGCGCGGGCACCGCCCGGGCGGGGTCCGCGCCGGGCTCCCAGCCCGACGACTGCACGAGCAGCGTGCCGGAGAGGCGGTCCGCCTTGAGGTCGACACGTCCCACGAGCTCCTCGTCGAGCAGGAAGGGCAGGACGTAGTAGCCGTGAACCCGCTGCCCGGCCGGCACGTAGATCTCCAGGCGGTAGCGCATCCCCCACAGCGCCTCGGTCCGCTCGCGCTGCCAGACCAGGGAGTCGAAGGGGCTCAGGAGCGCCGAGCCCGGCACGGAGCGCGGCGACCGTGCGGCGGGGTCACGCCATACCGGCCGGTCCCACCCGCGCACCTGCACCCGCTCCGCGTGACCTCGCTCCTCCAGGGTCGTCAGCGCGCGGGCGACCCGGGGCCCGCGGAGCCGGAAGTAGTCGGCCAGGCACCGTTGGGTGCCCAGCCCGTGGGCGAGCAGCGACAGCCGCAGCAGCTCGGTCACGGCCTCCTGCGGGTCCTCCTCCAGCAGCGCGTCGCGGCGCTGCACCACGTCCGCGGGCAGGACCGCCTCCGGCACGGCATACCTGCGCTCGAAGGAGGCGGTCCGCCCGGCCGAGGTGATCTGACCGGACCAGAAGAGGAACTCCAGGCACCGCTTGACCGCCGACCAGTTCCATCCCCAGTCCTCGGTGGGGCGGTCGGCGCCGTGCGGCAGGTAGGTCTCGACGGCGCGCGTGGTCAGGGGCCCGTGCTCGCCCACCACCTCCAGCACGGTCTGCAGCAGCCCGGGGTGGCTCTGCACGATCTCGCGGCTCCAGGCCCGCTCGCGCGCGCCCTCCATGCGGAAGGCCAGGAGCGGCCAGGTCTGCAGCGGCACCAGAGACGCCTCGTGCGCCCAGTACTCCACGACGCGGCGTCCGGTGCGCGCCCGGGGCCCGGCCCCGTCGCGGGCCCGGTCGAGCAGCGCGGTGTCGTAGGGCCCGAGGCGGGAGAAGAACGGGAGGTACTGGGTGCGGGCCAGGACGTTGACGCTGTCGATCTGCACCACACGGACGCGGTCCAGCACCCGCGCGACGTGCCGCGTCGTCGCGGTGCCCGGGCCGGGACGCCGGTCCGCGAAGCCCTGCGCGGCGAGCGCGGTTCGCCGCGCGGTGGCCAGGCTGATGGTCGGGACGCGGGTCACCGGCCCACTGTGCCACGGGACAGCGGCGCGGGCCCGCCTCCTCGGTGGTGGCGGGCCCGCGGTCCACACC